>JBLNBI010000069.1:0-9407 GCA_050259815.1 Actinomycetota bacterium
CCTTACTCGCGGCCCGTGATCCGATTAAACTGCGCAGCGACAAGCGTCACAAACGAGTTTTCGGTCGCGCTTCCATGAGGAATCGGAATGTCACAGCCCCTGGTTCGCCTGCCTTCCCTTGATCTGGTCCGGGGTTTCGTCGCCGTCGGGCGGCGCATGAGCATCACCCTGGCCGCCCAGGACCTCTGCCTGACCCAGTCGGCGGTCAGTCGGCAGATCCTCGCCCTGGAGGAGTCCCTGGGGATGAAGCTCCTGGTCCGGGGGCACCGCAGCATCGCCTTCACCCCGGAGGGGGAGCGCCTCTTCCGCAGCGCCGACGGCGCCATCCAGCAGCTCCAGGACGTGGTGGGCGAGTTGAAGGGGCCGGGGGGGCGGCCCATGGTGACCATTACCTCGACCATGGGCATTACCGGCCTGTGGCTCCTGCCCCGCCTGGGCGGCTTCCTGCAGGCCCATCCGGACATCGAGGTGCGGGTTTCCGCCAGCGACCGGACGGTGGATTTGAAATCGGAAGGCATCGACCTGGCCATCCGCTACGGCCCCCGGGAGGCGGTGCCGGAGGGGGCCGAGCGGCTGTTCGGCGAGGTGCTGGCGCCGGTGGCGCACCCGTCCCTGGGGCTGGCTTCATTGGACGGCCCGGAGGCTGTGGCAAAGCACGTCCTCCTGGAATTCGACGGCCCCTACCGGCCCTGGCTGAAATGGAGCGAGTGGCTGGCGAGCCAGGGCTGGGAGGGGGCGAAGCCCCGGGGCATCCTGCGCTTCAACCAGTACGACCAGATGATCCACGCCGCCGTCGCCGGCCAGGGCATCGCCCTCGGCCGGCTGGGCATGGTGGAGACCATGGTGGCGGACGGGCGCCTGGCGGTTCTGAAGCTGCCCCGGCCCGGACCGAAATCCGACCACGCCTACTGGCTGATCCGGGCCGAAGCCGACCCCAAGCCGGAGGTGCTGGAAGTGATGGCCTGGATTCGGGACGAGGCGGTTGCCTGCGTCGGCTGACCGGTCAGGCGGCGAGCCGGGGAGCGGCGTAGTTCGGGCTGTCCGGCTTCAGGATGACGGCCTCGCCCCTCGGGTGCTGGGCCAGGCGGCCGTGGCGCAGCCATTCCAGGGGCAGCTTCCAGAGACTATGTTCGAAGCGGCTGTGAAAGAAGGCGAAATGTCCCACAGCCTCCTCGCCGATGGCGTCCGGCGTGAGATGCAGGTGGATGCGCGGGCTGTTGCGGTAATAGCCCAGGAGGCGCCGGATGGCCTCCTCCGTGCCGAATTCGTCGTCGCTCAGGCTGACGGCCAGGGTCTCGCCGCCCATGGCCGCGAAGCGCTCCACCAGTTCCCGGCGCTCCGCTGCCGGCAGGACCCGGGAGCCACGGCTCCAGGTGTCCTCGAAGCGGGGATGGCGGGCTGTCCAGTCCCGGACCACGCCCCGGGGCGTATCTTCCAGCCAGCCCAGGCGCCGGCCCGGGAAATAGCCGAAAAGCCCGGTGAGGGCCGGCATCACCACATGCCATTTGAGGAACATGCGGGTGCGCTTGTGCCGGGCGTAGTCCCGCCAGTAGGCATACTGGGCGCCCATGGTGAAGACCCGGGAAACCTTGTGGCTGGAGGCCGCCAGGCCGATCAGGAAGCCGCCGACGCTGTGGGCCACCACCTGGATGGGCTGGCCGGGGAAGGCGTCGGCCACGTACTGGAGGGCGGCTTCGAAATCCAGTCGGCCCCAGTCGATCCAGCCCGCCTCGAAGCCCCGCAGGCTGGGGGGCCGGGATTCGCCGATGCCCCGGTAGTCGTAGATGAGAACGTCGAATCCGTGGGCGTAGAGGAAGGCGGCGAAGCGGGAATAGTAGCGGCAGCGCACCGAGGTGGCCGGGTTGATGATGACCACCGGCCGGTTGCGGTCCGGCTGGGGATGCTTCCAGCAGAAGCCCCGCAGGGTGTAGCCGTCGCCGGCGGCGAATGAGATGGAGGAATGGATCAGGTAGTCGTGGCTCATGGCGCATCCAAGGCGGGAACGAATGGTATGCCTTGGATGGTATGAACCGGATGGGGGGCCTTCAAACGATAATTTCTCCCGGTACGCATGCGTGCCGGGAATGCATTCCTGTGCTCAGGAAACGGGGGAGGCCTCGGCCTGGAGCATGCGGGCGATGTCCGCGGGCGGGATAGCGGGGCTGTACAGGAAACCCTGGACGACGCCGCAGCCGAAGCCCTCCAGGAGGTCGCATTGCTCCTGGGTTTCCACCCCCTCGGCCAGGGCGGTGAGGCCCAGGCTTCCCGCCACGGCGATGATGGCCTGGACGATGGCCCGGCTGCTGGCGTCGGTGGTGATGTCGTCCACGAAGCTCTTGTCGATCTTGAGCTTGTCCAGGGGCAGCTTCTTCAGGTAAGCGAAGCTCGAATAGCCGGTGCCGAAGTCGTCGATGGCCACCTTGACCCCCAGGCGGCGGATGCCGGCCAGGCTGGCGATGGTGCGCTCGGTGTCGGCCATCAGCATGCTCTCGGTGATTTCCAGCTCCAGCCATTCGGGGGGGAGGCCGGATTCGTCCAGCACGGCCTTGACGTTGCCGGCCAGGTTGGCGGCCGCCAGTTGGGCCACCGACAGGTTCACCGCCATGACCAGGGGCGGCAGGCCCTCGCGCCGCCAGGCCACCGCCTGGTGGCAGGCCTCCTTGAGGACCCAGGCGCCGATGGGCTTGATGAGGCCGCTCTCCTCGGCGATGGGGATGAAGCGGGCCGGGGAGATGTAGCCGTCCTCCGGGTCGAACCAGCGGAGCAGGGCTTCGACACCCACCAGCTTGCCGTCGCTCACCTGGATCTGGGGCTGGTAGTGGAGCTGCAATTGCCCCTCGGCCAGGGCCTTGCGCAACCGGGATTCCAGGCGGACCCGCTCGCCGACCCGCTGGTTCATTTCCTGGGTGAAGAAGCGGTAGGCGTTGCGGCCGCTGGCCTTGGCTTCGTACAAGGCCGCGTCGGCGTGCTGGAGGAGGGCGTCGCTATTGGTCCCATCGTGGGGATAGAGGCTGATGCCGACGGAGCAGGTGATGTGCAGGTCCTGGCCGTCCACCGGGAAGGGGCTGGCCGCCGCGTCCAGGATGCGCTGGGCCATGTGGGCCGGCACGGATTCGCTGTCCCAATTGCCGACCAGGAGGACATATTCATCGCCGCCTAGTCGCACCAGGGTGTCCTCGTCCCGGACGATGGAGCGCAGGCGGTCGGCGAACTGCTGGAGCAGCCGGTCGCCGACGGAGTGGCCGAGGCCGTCGTTGATGTTCTTGAACTGGTCCAGGTCCACCAGCAGGAGGGCGAGGCGGTGGCCGGACCGGGGCGTGCCGTCCAGGGCGTCCGCCAGGGTCGCCGTCAGGAATTGCCGGTTGGGCAGGTCGGTCAGCACGTCGTGGGTTTCCACGTAGCTGGCGTGGCGGGCCAGGTGGGCGTACTTGTCCTGGAGGACGTTGGCGGAATGGACGGCGGAGCGGTAATTCCGGTGCCAGGACCAGATCAGCAGGCTCACCACCAGGGTGAGCAGCACGGCGCTAATGCCGTAGAAGCGGGCCTTCACATGCCAGTTGGCCAGCATGTCGCGCTCGCTCTTGCCCACCACGATGACGAAGGGCAGGTTCGGGGAGGTGTGGAAAAGGTAATGCCTTTCGATCCCGTCCACGACGGATGCCGACACGTATTTGCCCGAATTCCGCCCCTCGTTCAGCAGGGTGAGCAGGGGCGAGCCCGAAATGGGCTTGCCCAGCTGTTCCTTGGCCATGGGGGTGCGGGCCACCAGGCGTGCCTCCCGGTCGTAGAGGGCCACCATGTCGCCTTCGTTGTGGACGATGCGGTTGAAGAGTTCGGCGAAGCGGTCGGCGTTGACGGCTGCCTGGACATGGCCGACGAATTCTCCGCTCGGGTCCTGCAGGCGGCGGCTGAGGGTGACCACCCAGTTGTGGGTGATGCGGGCGAAGATGGGTTCGGACACTACCAGGCCAGCCGCCGGGTCCGCTTTCAAGCGTTGAAAGTAGCCCCGGTCCCCGACGCTGCCCTTCCACGCCTCGCCGGAGGCGTCGAAGCGCATGCGGCCTTCGGCGTCGCCGATCCGCAGGCTCTGGGAGTCGGGAATCTGCCGCAGGAGGGCTCCCAGCCGGGTATTGACTTCGGCGGGGGGCAGCGTCCCGAGGCGGGGGTAGTCCTGGGCGATGGTCCACAGCACCACGTCGATCTTGCCCATGGCGTCGCCGATGTGGCGATCCAGTACCTCGGCCAGGGAGGCCATCTCGTTTTCCTGGCGATCGATCTCGTCCTGCCGGGACTTGGCCAGGTCGGCGGCAAGCAGCCCCAGGAAGGACAGGAGCACCAGTCCGGCGACGATGAGAAAACTGTAATGGCGCAGGAAGTGGAGGGGTTTCTTGCTCATTCCGGGCGGCTCTGGAGCAGGTGCTGGATCATCTGGTAGGCGATGGTGGATGGATGGGGCAGCTTGGGCAGACTGCCGGGCTCGAACCAGCCGATATCCTCGATTTCGCCGGCCTGGGCTTGCAGCTCACCGCTCTCGTAGTCGGCGAAAAAGCCCATCATCAGGGAATGGGGGTAGGGCCAGGATTGGCTGCCGAACCAGCGGATATTGCGGATTTCGATGCCGGCCTCCTCGCGGATTTCCCGGCGCAGGCACTCCTCCGCCGACTCGCCGGCCTCCAGGAAGCCAGCCAGGGCGCTGTAGATGCCCGGCGGGAAATGGGGCGAGCGGGCCAGTAGCATCTGGCTGCCCTTCACCACCAGGCCGACGCAGACCGGCGATATGCGTGGATAGGCGAGGAAGCCGCAGGACGGGCATTCCCGGGCCGGCTCGTTGGGCCGGGTGGTCATGGCGCGGCCGCAGGCGCCGCAGTAACTGTTGGAATGGAGCCAGGCGGCCAGCTGGCGGGCCCGGGACATGGCCTCCAGCCGGCCCTGGGGCCACTTGCCCCACAGGCGCCGGTAGTCGCCCCGGACCAGGCCCGGCGGCAATGTTTCGGCGGCGGGCCAAACCTGCATGACGCAGGGCTCCCCGTCCAGGTGCCCGATAACCAGGGCCTCGGTGCAAGGCCCCAACGGTGCCAGGGCTTCCGGTCCCGGCGGTTCGCCGCCTTCATCGATCAGCAGGTCCTGCCCTACGAAGGCCAACAGCGCCGACCTTCTTTGCGGGTCGGGTACGCCGTAGCCCGGTACGAAATTCGACATGGCTGTCACTCCCTTCCCGGGAGCATAGCAAGGCCTGGAGCGGGGGAGAAGGCCGATTGGGAACTTTTTCGGCTATTGCATGTCCCGGGCGACCCGGAAGCCGTTGTGGGGATCGCGGACACTGGGGAAATAGCGCCAACGGGTGGCGGCGGTCACCAGGGGAACCCCTTTGAGTTCGGCGCCGCCGCGGATCACCCGCATCGGGCAGCCGGGCTCGTCCCAGTTGCTGCCGTCCGGCGGCGCACCCATGTAGGAGCTGTGCCAGCAGTCGCTCACCCATTCCCACACGCTGCCCGTCATGTCCTTGAGGCCGTAGGGATTGTCGGCGAAGGGGCCGACGTCGGCGGCGCCGCCCCGGGCGGCGTATTCCCATTCGGCTTCGGTGGGCAGGCGGTAGGCCTTGCCGGTGGTTCGGCTCAGCCACTGGATGTAGCGCTGGGTATCGTCCCAATTCACGTTGCGGACAGGGTCCGTGTCCCGGGCGGTGGCGTCGTCGGTGATCGGGGGGCAGGCGCCGGCATCGGCGCAGGCTTCCCATTGCTCCATGGTCACCTCGGTCCTGCCGATGGCGAAATTGGTGCCGAGGGCCACCGAATGGACCGGCTTTTCCGGGGTGCCGCCGCTGTCGCTGCCCATGGTGAACAGGCCGGCGGGCAGTTCAACCAGGGCGGGGCAGGTGGCGCAGTCCTTGATTTCCTTGACGGTGGGGGGCACGGGCGGGGCCGTTACGGCAGGTTCGGGGACCGGGGCCGCAGCTGGAGCCGGTTTCGCCGGCATGGGGCGTGACTTTCTCTTCACCGGCCTGGGGATGGGAGGCGAAGCGGGGGGCGAAGCCGGGGCCGGGGCAGGTGCCGCCGTGACGGGAGGAAGGTCGGCCTTGGGCAGGGAAGCGCGCAGTCGCTCGATGCGCCCCCGGGCCAGGGGGGCGAAGCGGCCGTTGGGGTAGGCCCGCAGATAGGATTCGTAGTCCTCGGGGTGGGTGCTGTCCTTGATCGAGTTCCAGAAGGCCAGTTCGTACTGGGCGGTGCTGTCCTTGGGCAGGATGCCGGCGGCTGCTTCCTGGCCGGGAACGGCGCTCAGGGCGCAACAAAGCAGCAGGATGGTTTTCCACACGTCCGGAAGCCTTAGAGGAAGATGGGGTTGAGGACGGTCTTGTCGGGGCCCTGCATTTCCTCAGCCCGGACCACCACCACCGACACGTTGTCCCGGCCGCCGTGCTTGAGGGCGAGATCGACCAGGACTTCGGCGCCCTGGTCGCAGTTGCCCCCCACCAGGGCGGCGCAGATCTGTTCCTCGCTCACCTCGTTGCTGAGCCCGTCGCTGCACAGCAGGAACATGTCCCCGTCCTCGACGTCCAGGCTTTCCTCGTCCACTTCCAGCATCTCGTCGGCGCCCACGGCGCGGGTGATGAGATGGCGCAAGGGATGGTCGATGGCCTCTTCGGGACTGAGGGTGCCCTGGGAGATCATTTCCTCCACCTGGCTGTGGTCCCGGGTGAGCTGGGTGAGCTGGCCGTTGCGGTAGAGGTAGAGGCGGCTGTCACCGGCCCACAAATAGCCGCAGCGGCGCTCGCAGGCGAAGAGCGCGACCACGGTGCTGCCGATGACCTGGACCTCCCGCAGGGCCGCTTCCATGCGTAGTTGCCGGTTCACCAGTTGGAGCTTGTCCCGGGCCAGGCGGGCGAATTCGGCCAGGCTTTCGGCGGTGGGCAGCTTGCCCAGGGATTCGACCACGGTGCGGCTGGCCACGTCCCCCAGGGTATGGCCGCCCATGCCGTCGGCGACGGCCCACAGGCCGACGTCCGGGAGGTCGAGGCAGGCGTCCTCGTTCACTTCCCGGACCAGCCCCGTATGGGTGCGGGCGGCGGATGTCCAGCGGATCTGGCCGGCGCAGGCCACGGTGGCGGCTTTCCGTTCAGGCGGCCGACGGCAGGGTCTTGCCGTTGGCGCCCTTCTGGTCGAGGCCGACGTTGATGACCGAGCCGGCTCCGGAGTTCCGGACATCCACCACCTGGATCTGGTTCACGATCTGGTCGGCGTAGATGTTGGTGACCTCGATCAGATTGCCGCCGGCGAAGCTTCGCTCATTGGGGATGAAGGGGCGGATCCAGCCGAACACCCAGGGGGCGCCGCCGCCCCGGATGGACGACATGGCCCGGCTATCCAGGGCATGGCTGGCGGGCAGGTCCTTGATGGTGATGGCGGCCATGGGGGTCTCCGGTGGGCGGATTGAAGTGGGCTTACTTGGCCGGCTTGCCGCCGGGCTTGGCGGCGCCTTGGGCGGCGTTGTGGGAAATTCGGGCCCGGAAGCCGGGAGGGTAGTCCACGATGCGCCGGCTGCGCTGCAGGGCGGAACCGGCCAGGGTCTGGCGGCCGCGCAGGCGGGCGCCGCCCAGGATGGCGGTCATGGCTTCGCGGTCGAGTTCGACGCTGTCCGTCAAATCCTTGATGGTGATGGTAGCCATGTTCGTTTCCTCATAAGAATCAGCAGGGTTGACCCGGTTTCTCCGGCAGGGGTTTCCTGGCCGGAGGCCGGGCAGGGATCAGAAGGCGACGGCGGCCGCTCCCCGCTGGGTGGGGCTGACGTTCAAGGCCAGAGGGCCGAGGTCGGCGCCGATCACGCCGACGTTGTTGAGGGCAGCCACATTGACCACCTGGTTCTGGCGGATGTCCTGGATCACATTCACCTGGACGTTGGCCACGGGGCCGGCGTCCTTGAGGGAGCGGAAGCCGCCCCGCACGGTCTTGAGGGCCTGGCGGTCGAGGGATTGGCTGTGGGGAAGGTCGCGGATGGCGAGGGTCATGGGATTCTCCTTGAGAGAGAGGTGCGGCCCCAGGGCCGCACCCGGATTGGCTTACATGCGGAAGACGCTGTTGGTGGCGGTCTGGGTCGGCTTTACCTTGGAGCTGATGCCGTCGGCGAAGGCCACGTTGTTGCCGTTGGCGTTGAAGGTCTCCTGGTTCTGGCCGATGAGTTGGTCCACCTTCAGGGACTTGTCGTGGGAGGACAGGTCCCAGAGGTCGGACCGGTAGTAGGACGGGGCGCCCTTGTGGCCGCCTTGCACGGCCGCCATGGCCTTGGCGTCGAGGGTTTCGGTGCGGGACAGGTCCTTGATGAGCAGAATGCGCATGATGTTTCTCCTTGAATGGGGTCGGGGTCGGGATTAGGCGAAGACGGTGTTGGTGGCGGTCTGGGTCGGCTTCACCTTGGAGCTGATGCCGTCGGCGAAGGCCACGTTGTTGCCGTTGAAGTTGAAGGTCTCCTGGTTCTGGCCGATCTTCTGGGTGACGTCCAGGGACTTGTCGTTCTTGGAACCGTCGAAGGCGGACATCCAGTAGTAGGACGGCATGCCTTTCATCATCCCGCCTTGAACGGCGGCCATGGCCTTGGCGTCGAGGGCTTCGGTACGGGGCAGATCCTTGATGGTCAGGGTTTTCATTTCAGTGACTCCTAGTCAGGGTTGGGGTTGGTTGAATCGAGCTTTTTGTTTCGCTCGCCAGACCTATTGCAGGGGGTGTGCCAGCCCGTGCCATGGAGGCTGAAAAATTTTTAAGCTATTGAATATTGGCCAAAAAATATTTATTGGCTGCGCCGATGCCGCCTGCGCCGTTCGGCGGCATGGCGGGCAGGGGCCAACACTTTTCCGTGGGGTGTTGGCGTCGGGCAAACGGGGGCGCCGGCGGCGCCTCACTTCACCGTGATGGTGATCTTCTTGGAGTAGATGGGCGGGTGGTGGGGGATGTGCTTGTCGTCCCCCATGAGGAGTTGCAGAGTGTGCTTGCCCGGGGGCAGCTCCAGCATCGTCTCCGTCTGCCCGGCGCCGAAGTGGAGGTGGTTCTTGTCCGAGGGGATTTCCTGGTCGGCCGGGGGCAGGTCGGTATCGATGAGGAGGTGGTGGTGGCCCGTCCTCGGGAATTTCACGTCCTTGGGCGCCACCCCCATGTTGCGCAGCCCGAACCAGACCTTGAAGGGCTTGCCGGCCGGCTGTACCTGGCCGTAGTTGGGCCAGCCGCTATACACGTAGGCGTTGGGCGGCGCCGCGGTGGGGCCGGCCGAGGCGGCGCAGGGCAGGAGCAGGGCCGCGGAGAGGGCGAGGGCCTTGGCGAAGTTCAGGGATTCCATGGGCGGCCTCACTTCACCGTGACGGTGATCTTCTTGGAGTAGACGGGCGGGTCGTGGGGGACGTGGTTGTAGTCCCCCAATAGCAG
>JBLNBI010000070.1:0-25035 GCA_050259815.1 Actinomycetota bacterium
ATACCAAGACCCTGATCGGGGAGAAGAATGTCTTTGCCCTGATCGGCTACTACGGCACGACCACGACCACCGAAGCCATGAACACCGTCTTCGGTCCGGCCAAGGTCCCGCTCATCGGCGCCATCTCCGGCGCCCAGGAGCTTCGCAACCAGGCCTCCGGCAATGCCAATGCCCGCTATCTATTCAATGTCCGGGCAAGCTATGCCGATGAGACGGAGGTGATCGTCAACCACCTCATCGCCATCGGCCTCAACCGCATTGCCGTCCTGTACCAGAACGACGGCTTCGGCAAATCCGGCCTGGACGGCATCACTGCCGCGCTCAAGAAGCAGAAACTCGCCCCCGTCGCCGTCGGGACCGTCGAGCGCAATTCCGTGGATGTGGCCGGCGCCGTGGATGCCATCTCCAAGGCCAATCCCCAGGCGATCGTCATGGTGACCCTCTACAAGCCGACCGCGGCCTTCGTGAAGGCGATGAGGGCAGCGCGCCAGAGCCCGCTCTTCATGGCCCTCTCCCCGGTGGGCGCCGACCAGCTCGTCCAGGAAATGGGGCCGGAGGCCCGGGGCATCGGCGTTTCCCAGGTCATGCCCAACCCCTGGAACGAGAAGGAACCCGTGGTCCGGGACTATCAGCACGCCCTGGGGAAACAGAGCCCCTATTCCTACCACAGCATCGAGGGCTACCTGATGGCCCGGGTCCTGGTGGATGCCCTGAAGAAGATGGGCAAGGACATCACCCGGGAAAAGCTGATCGCCACCCTGGAGAACCTGAACCAGGATTTCGGGGGCTATCGGGTGAAGTTCTCCCCCGCCAGCCACGCCGGTTCCCAGTTCGTCGAACTGACGGTGGTGGGAGCGGATGGCAAGATCCTCCGATGATCTAACACATTCCACGGTTATATCCATCTAAGAAATCCGTCGTTCTCCGAGCCCCTGGCCGGTTGCTACATTGCCCACCAGCAATTCAGCAACCCTCAGGAGAACGATATGAAATTCCATTACAGCCTGCGTGCCCTGGCGGCGGGCATCGCTCTCATCGGCACCGTCGGCCAGGCGGCCGCCGAATCCCTCAAGGTCGGCTACCTGCCGGTCACCGGCCACGGCAAGTTCTTCGTCGCGAAGGAACAGGGCATCTTCGCCCAGGAAGGCCTGGACGTGGAGCTGGTCGAATTCCAGAACTCCGCCGACGGCTTGAACGCCGTGGTGGCCGGCAAGCTGGATGTCGGCGCCTTCGGCACCACCGCCCCGGTGGCCCACCTCGCCAAGGGCGCCAACCTCAAGATCATCGGCGGCGTCATGGGCGGCGATGCGGCGGTCATCACCACCGCCGCCAACGCCCCCAAGGTGGGCAAGGTCGCCGACCTCAAGGGCAAGAAGATCGCCACCGTGCGCATGGCTTCCGGCGACGCCGTCCTGCGCGGCGCCCTGAAGGATGCCGGCATCAACTGGAAGTCCGACGTCCAGATTTTCGAATTGAAGAATCCGCCGGCGGTCATCGAGGCGGTCAAGTCCGGCCAGGTAGATGCCGGCGTGGTCTGGGGCCCCCATGACCTGCGGGCCGAGGACCTGGGCCTCAAGGTGGTCATCCATTCCACCGACCTCCAGCCCGGCCATCCCTGCTGCCGCCTGGTGGTGACCGACGCCAACCTGAAGAACCAGGCCACCTGGGAGAAGTTCCTGCGGGCCATCCTGAAGGCCGAGAAGTTCACCGCCGAAAACAAGAAGGAGACCATCGAGGCCATCGCCAAGTACGTGAAGATCGACCGCCAGCTCCTCTGGCGCGGCTTCTACTCCCCGTACCTGGACCAGTCCTCCGATCCCAACGTCAAGGGCGTCAAGCACTTCGCCGACGTGATGGTGAATAGCGAGTTCATCACCAGCAAGCCGGACCTCAACGCCGCCATTGACGTGAAGCTCTACGAGAAGGTGTTGAACCAGCTGGCCAAGGAAAACCCGTCCGATCCGTTCTGGAAGAAGCTCCAGAAGGAATTCAAGCAGAAGGACGCGTAATGGGCAGCGGACTCCAACTGGCCGGCGTGCATTTTTCCTACGGCGCCGCCTCCATCCTGGAAAACATCAGCCTGGACGTTCCGGCGGGGCAGTTCGTGACCCTGCTGGGGGCCAGCGGCTCCGGCAAATCCACCCTGCTCCGGCTGGTAGCGGGACTGCAGGAGCCGGGCCGGGGTGAACTGCGCTGGAACGGCCGGGCCATCAATGGCCCGAGCCTGGAGCGCGGGGTCGTCTTCCAGGATTACGCCCTCTTCCCCTGGATGTCGGTGGTGGACAACATCGCCGTCGCCATAGGCAAGGCCAAGCCCGGCGCGAGCAAGAGCCAGCGCCGGGAGGAGGCCCGGGAGTACCTGAGGAAGGTCGGCCTGGAGTCCGCCATCGGCAAATATCCCTTCGAGCTTTCCGGCGGCATGCGCCAGCGGGGCGCCATCGCCCGGGCCCTGGCCCTGGGCTCGCCGCTTCTCTTGATGGACGAGCCCTTCGGGGCGCTGGACCCGGTCAATCGCGCCCGGCTCCAGGACCTGCTCCTGGAAATCTGGGAAGCGGCCACTCCCCGGACCACCCTCGTCTTCGTCACCCACGACGTGGACGAGGCCCTCTACCTGGGGGATCGGGTGGTGATCCTGGGTTCGTCCCCGGGTCGGGTCATCGCCGACCTGCCGGTGGAATTCCCCCGCCACCGGGACCGTCGCGCCCTGTTCGAGAGCGATACCTTCCACGCCCTGCGGGAAAGCATCGCCGAGACCCTGGCGGAAGACACCTTGAAGCAGCTCATCGCCGCCTGAAGCCTTGGAGAAAGAAACCATGTCCGAACCCGCCGCCCTGGCGACCCGGGAGATTCCGGTCGCCCCCATTGCCGCCGATGCCGCCGAGCCCGGCCCCCGCCTGCCGGCCTGGCTCCTGCGCGGCCTGGAAGCTTCCAACCTCTGGGTGGGGCTGCTCATCGCCTGGCAACTGGCCGCCGTCTATTTCCCCCTGGGTGCCAATCCCCTGGTGCCTTCGCCCGCCGTCACCTTTGCCACCCTGAAGGAGTCCCTGCCGGAACTGTGGACCGGCACCCTGTCGTCCTTCTCCATCCTGCTGCCCGGCTTCTTCCTGGCCACCGTGCTGGGCATCGTCAGCGGCCTCGCCGTGGGTACTTCGAAGCGCCTCCAGAACAGCTTCCTGCCCTTCGCCAAGGTGGCCGCCCCGGTGCCGCCGACGGTGTACATCCCCTACGCCATCGCCATCCTGCCCACCTTCAAGCTCTCGGCCATTTTCGTGGTCTTCATCGGCGCCTTCTGGCCCATCTTCCAGAACGCCGCCGCCGGCGCCCACGCCCTCGAAGCCCGCTACCGGGACAACGCCCGCATCCTGGGCCTCACCGGCTTCGAGTACCAGCGCCGGGTCGTCTTCCCGGCCGCCCTGCCCCACATCTTCTCCGGCATGGCGGTGGGCCTGGGCTTCTCCTTCATCCTGCTCACCGTGGCCGAACTGTTCGGCGCCAATGCGGGCCTCGGCCGCTTCGTCCAGTACTACGCGGACTTCGCCGACTATCCCCGGATGGTGGCCGGCATCCTCTACACCGGCCTGGTCACCTGGCTGGCCATGACCCTGCTGGACAACCTGAAGCGCCGCGCCCTGTTCTGGCTGAAATAAGGAATACGCCATGAAATCACTACGATTCGCCGGCCTGCTGGCCGCCCTCCTGGCGGTCACGGCCCCGGCCCGGGCCGAGCTGTTCAGCGCCGCTGCCACGGACCTTGCCGCCGAAGCCGCGGCCGCCGCCCGGGAGGGCAAGCAACTGGCCGTGCTCTTCGAGCAGGAGGACTGCGACGCCTGCAAGAAGCTCAAGAAGACCGTCCTCTCCGACAAGGCGACGGAACGCCTGTTCAGCCGCGGCTACCGCACGGTCAGCGTCAACCTGACCAAGGAGTCGGACATCACCCTGCCCGACGGCAAGGCCCAGTCGCCCAAGGCCTGGGCCGGGCGCCTACGCATCGTCGGCACCCCGGCCATCGCCTTCTTCGACAAGAACGGCCAATTCCTCTACCGCCACGTTGGCGCCCCCGCCGACCCCCAGGAATTCGTGCTCCTGGGCCGCTATGTGGCGAGCGCCGAGTACGAGAAGCGGCCCTTCGTGTCCTACCTGTCCGCCCAGCGCCTGGGCGGCCGGGCCAGCATCATTGGCAAGGGAGAGATATGCCACACGCCAAGCTGATCTCCCTGGCCGAGGCCGTCCGCCGCTACACCTGGGACGGCATGGAATACGCGAGCGGAGCCGCCCTGCCGGTGGGTTCCGACGCCATCGTCTTCGGCCGGGAACTGCTGCGCCAGAAGCGCCGGGACCTCCACGCCATCTTCCACTGCAACACCCAGCAGTTGAACCTGCTGGCCGGGGCCGGCGCCGCCACCAAGGCCGAATGCGGCTTCTCCGGCCTGGAGGTGTTCGGCTTCGCCAATGGGCTACGCCGGGCGGTGGAATCCGGCCAACTGGCCCTGGAGGACTATTCCAACCTGGCCATGGCCCTGCGGCTCCTGGGCGGATCGCTCAATTGGCCCTTCGTGCCGGCCACGGTCAATATCGGTTCCGACATCCAGTACCGCAGCGCCTTCGCGCCGGAGCAATATCCGGCCAAGGACAAGATCCCCACCGTCACCGATCCCTTCTCGGGCCGGGAGATCGGCGCCTTCAAGCCTCTGACCCCGGACCTCGCCGCCATCCACGTCACCCTGGCCGACCCCCTGGGCAACGCCATCATGCTGGGCACGGAATGGAGCCGATTCGAGCTTTCCCGGGCCGCCAAGAAGGTGGTGCTGATCGCCGATGCCATCGTCGATACCGACTGCATGCGCCAGTACCCCAACCTGGTCCGCATCCCGGACATCGTGGTGGAGGCCGTGGTCCATTGGCCCCTCGCCGCCTGGCCCCAGAGTTCGCCGGGCATGTACGACGCCGACGAAGAGCACATGAAATTCATGAACAAGGCCCTCGCCACTGAAGAGGGCACCGCCGCCTATGTCCGCGACTTCGTGGAGGGCTGGTCCGACATCGACGGTTACCTTGATACGATCGGCCGGGACAAGGTGAAGGCCCTGTCCGACACGGCCACCGGCTTCCTCCTCGACCCGTTCCGCAAATGGATCAAGTCGCCGGAAGAGATCGCCGCACTGCTGGCGGAAGGGGAAGCGGCATGAGCGCCCTGCCCTACACCCGCCAGGAAATGATGGCCATCGCCACCGGCCGGGAGATCCGGGACGGGGAACTGGCCATCTTCGGGGTCGGCCTCTCCATGCTGGCCGGCTACTTCGCCCAGGCCCACCACGCCCCCAAGGTGCGGGCCATGACCGAGGGCGGCATCTACGGCGCCACTCCCGTCGGCGGCCTGCCCTGGGGCATCGAGTGCAACCGCATTTCCGCCAACGCCACCAGCTTCACCAGCGGGCTGGACGCCCTCGGCTGCCTGGTGGCCTCTGGCCGGTGCGACGTGGGCATCATCGGCGCCGCCCAGGTGGACAAGTTCGGCAACGTGAACACCACCGGCATCTGGGACGGGGACATCGGCGACACCTACCGCCTGCCCAAGACCCGCCTCACCGGGGCCGGCGGCGCCAACGACATCGCCTGCGGGGCGAAGCGCTTCCTGATCATGGTGAGCCACGAACCGAAGCGCTTCGTGGACAAGGTCACCTACATCAGCTCCCCGGGCTACCTGGACGGGGGCGATGCCCGGGAGAAGTTCGGCTTCGTGGGGGGCGGCCCCTCCGCCATCATCACCACCCTGGGCATCCTGCGTCCCCATCCGGAGACGAAGGAATTCCAGCTGGACGCCTACTTCCCCTTCTCCAGCGTCGAGGAAATCCTGGCCGCCACCGCCTGGGACCTGAAGGTCTCACCCACGGTGCACGCGGTGCCCGAACCCACCGAGGCGGAGCTTGAGGCCCTGCGGCGGGTGGACGAGACCGGCGCTCTCCGCAGAGAATAGCGCCCATGTCCGGAAAATCCCATGTCGATGCCAACTACCGCTTCATTGCCGCCTACCAGGAGGTGAATGTCCGCATCGCCCAGCGCCAGCAGGCCCTCACCCTCTACGTCACCCTGACCGTGAGCCTGCTGGCCGCCCTGGTGGCCCTACGCCCCGGGGAAACAGCCGGGCGGCTGCCCATGGAATGGCTGGTGCTGGGCTTCCCCATGGCCTCCATCTTCCTTGCCTTCCTCAACTACAAGGCGGAACGGACCATTACCAATCTGCGCAACTTCCTCGCCACCCTGGAACGCCTCAACAACGTCCACCTGGAACTGCCCAGCTACAACACCGATCCCCGCTGGGCGACGGGAGCCAACAAGGTTCGCCGCTTCCAGGATTACGCCGCCGCCGTGCTGGCGACTGGCGCCAACGCCATGGGTATCGCCACGGTCTGCCGCATCTACCCGGAGCGCATCGCCGAGAGCGACTTCCTCCTGTGGTTGCCCGCGGCAGGCGCCGTGGCATCCATCGTCGCCCTGGTGGCCATTCCCCGCTGGAGCTACCGCCCGGCGGACGATATCGCCTGAGCGTTTTCACAAGCGCACGCCGGTTTGGTGCGGGCAGTGACATTGGCGCCTCCGCGGCGCAACTGTGAAAACCCGGGGCACTGCCCTATAGTGAGGATTGGGCGTTGCACCCGGGCTGTTACAGCAAATGGGACAAATGAGAGTGATCGCGGCCCTGCTCCTTACGGCAGGGCTGATCAGTTGCATGGTCTCCGTGCCCCAGACTGTCCGCGGCAGGCTGGAGCAGGAAGGGCATACGCCCGCCTATACCCAGGGTTATACGGACGGGTGCCATACCTGGCGAGCCCAGTTCAAGGGACGGCTGTACGGCAATATCCAGAACGAGAAGAGCTTTCTGCAGGACTCCCAGTACCGGGAAGGTTGGGACGACGGGTACGAGCACTGCAAGAGCAAGGACCAGCCTTCGCCTCCCGGCCTCCGGATCCGGGATTAGGTCACCGGACGGCAGCCTCCGGAATGGAAGGCACCGGCCGGCTCAGGCTGCCACGCGGCAATAGGCGTATATCGAATCCGCTTGCTGCCGGTGGCGTTGCAGCAGGGCAGAGATTTCCGGGCTGACATCCAGCAGACGAATCTCCTCGTTTTCCAGGCGGATCAGCATGGCCAAGCCGCCTTCGTCGACGGAGATGGCCTCCCGCAAGGAAACCCGCGAAATGCCCTGGGCGACGCACTGCTCGACATCGTCGTACAGGGCGGCGGACACGTGCCCGGCAAGCTCCACCTGGCCTTGGCCGATATTGACGCATCCGGCGATGCCCGCGGCGACCAGTTCGGCGATGATGGCGAAGCTCTTCTGGATGTTCTCGTCGGCGTGGAGGTCATCCCACTTGAAGCCGATCAGCAGGTCGTTCCCCTCGGGCCGGACATAGCGGATATCCCCGAAGCCGCCGATCTCGTCCTGCTTATAGATGATTTCGCCGAAGTCGTAGCCCCCCGCCAGGGTGGCGAAGGCGGCCCTGGACGTATCCCGCAGGCGGAGCCGGAAGCCGGCGGTGGAGAATTCGACGATCTCGCCCAGGTGTCTGGTTTCACCGTGCTCGATGTAGCCGGTAAGGGGGCGTATCAGGTGATAACGGGAGACAGTTCGACGGTTGCGCATGATGGTTAGCCTCTCTGTTGCCTACTGTGGCTAAATGACTACTCTATGCCTTAAGTCATAGCATAGAGCGGGCCAGCCCCTACCCCCCTGCTTATGCTGGCTTTTCCATCCCAGGCCTCGGCTTCCATTCCCAACACGGAGAAAAGAGGCCTTCCCGACGCCCCATTCTTCTCACTTTCGATAACCCGGATTCATGCTTTGGGCTCTGGCGGGGCTTTCGGCGACTGGCACATAGCTTGCGTCAGCATCTATTACCTTCGCCATAGATCCATTCGCCCGCCATGCATGGAAATCGCCCGATCACCCTTGAGATCCTGTTGTCCTTCGTGCCGTTGTTCGAGGGCATGGGGCAGGAAGAGCTTGCCCGCATCGCCCGCGCTTCCCGGAACATCCGCCTGGCCAGGAATGAGGCTCTCTTCCGCAAGAGCGATCCCTGTGATGGCTTCCATGTGGTGGTCTATGGCCAGGTGGCCCTGTCCTTCACCGCGGCCGACGGTACCGATCGGGTGGTGGATATCCTCGGCGCCGACCGCAGCTTCGGCGAAGCGCTGATGATGGCCGACCTGCCCTACATGGTGACGGCCCAGGCGGAGACCGATTCGCTGCTCATCTACGTCCCCAAGTCGGCCGTCCTGGAAGCCATGGACAGCAGCCCCCGCCTGCGGCTCAAACTGCTCACCCTGGTTTCGGCCCACCTCCAACAGCTCATGGCCGACGGCCAGGCCCTTTCCCAGCAGTCCGCCGTCCAGCGCTTCATCGCCTACCTGTTGCGCCTGCTGCCTGCTTCCGCCCAGTCGGACCGGAACGTTACCGTCACCCTGCCCGCCAGCAAGGGCAATATTTCCTCCCTGCTCAACATCACCCGGGAGCATTTCTCCCGCATCCTCCACAGCCTTTCCGAGCAGGGGCTGATCTCCGTCCAGGGCAACCGGATCCTGATCGCGGATGTGGTGGCCCTGGGCGACCAACTGAGCGACAGCCAATACCTCCCCCGCTCGGCCAAGGGGCGCAGCTGCGCCCAGTGCGCTACGCCAGCGGCCGGCACCTGCTCCCGCAACAGCCGCTGCGCCTGACATCCCCCGCCACCGGCCGCCTCGGGCGGCCGCGAGTACCCACGTCTTCAAAAACCACTTTGCTGCATTGCAGCAAACTGCTACGCTGTCATTAATAAAAACATAGGAATGGGCGGGTAACAAAATGAGCGAAATCGATCTCAAGAAGTTCTTCTTGGAACAGGTCCGGCTCTTTGAGAGCTTTACCGCGGACAAGGTGGACGAAATCGCCGGCCTCTCCCGGCTGGGCACCTTCGAGGGCAACGAGGCCATCATGGAGACCGGCGACGAAGGCCAATACATCGGCGTCATCATCACCGGCCACGCCGAGATTTCCGTCACCGACAACACAGGCACCCGCTCGGTCATCAGCCAGTTGGGCCCGGGGGACGTGTTCGGCGTCGTCTCCCTGCTGACCGGCGACCCCATTGCCGCCGACGTGATCGCCGGCAACCGCTGTTTCGTGCTGTTGATTCCCCGGGACGCGTTCAACGCCCACATCCTGCCCAACCCCAAGGCCGTGGCCTACCTCTCCCGCCTGCTGGCCGAGCATACCCGGGCCATGTCCATGGACCAGGTGGCCTCCGAGGCCCGCACCGCCGCCAAGGGGGACGATCCCTACGCCCTGTCCCTGAGCACCGAAACGCCGGGCAAGGTCATCGCCCTGAATGTGGGCATCAGCCAAATCCATTTCGGCATCTACGACACCCAGGACCTGGGTTCGGACATCCACGGCATCATCAACCACATCGGCCCGGACACCACCCGCATCACCGTACGGGTCGGCCCCCAGACCCGGACCGTGGAACGCTCCCCCTTCCCGCTCTCCGAACTGTTCCAGGTGATGCAGGAATCCACCCGGCTCCTGGGCGAAGCCTTCACGCTGCACCTGCCGGACGTCACCGCCGTCGGCCACCGGGTGGTCCATGGGGGCAGCAAGTTCCAAAGCTCGGTGGTCATCACCCCGTCGGTGATCAGCGACATCGAGTCCCTGGCCATCTTCGCCCCCCTCCACAACCCGGTGAACGTCCAGGGCATCCGGGAGGCCATGAAGCAGTTGCCCGGCGTGCCCCACGTGGCCGTGTTCGACACCGCCTTCCACCAGACCCTGGCCCCCTACGCCTATCTCTACGGCCTGCCCTACGAGCTGTACAAGCAGGACGGCATCCGCCGCTACGGCTTCCACGGCACCTCCCACCGCTACGTCTCCCTCAAGGCGGCCGAAGTCCTGAAGCGCCCCCTGGGCCAGCTGGAAATCATCTCCTGCCACCTGGGCATCGGCGCCTCCCTCTGCGCCATCGACCACGGCCGCTCGGTGGATACCACCATGGGCATGACCCCCACCGACGGCCTCATCATGCCCAGCCGCTCCGGCGCCATCGACCCGGCGGTGATGATCCATCTGCTGGAGCATCACCACATGTCGCCGGAACAGCTCTCCAACCTGATCAATTCCGAGAGCGGCCTGAAGGGCATTTCCGGCATTTCCGCCGACATCCACGACATCGAGAAGGCCGCCAACGACGGCCATCACCGCGCCCTGCTGGCCCACAAGGCCTTTTGCTACCAAGTCCGCAAGAACATCGGCGCCTACGTGGCGGCCATGGGCGGCGTGGACGTGCTGGCCTTCACCGGCGACGTGGGGGAGACCAGCGCCACCGTCCGCAGCCTGGCCTGCCAGGGCCTGTCCTACATGGGCATCAAGCTGGACGAGGAGAAGAACCGCAACCTGGACAAGATCGGCTCCCACGCCGTCATCTCCGCCCCGGATTCCCGGGTCACCATCCTGGTCATCGCCAACGATGACGAGCGCCTGGTGGCCTGGGAAACCCTGCGGGCCATCGAGCGCAACCAGCTCCTCCTGGCCATGAAGGAAGACCAGGCGGACGCCCCCATCCCCATCGAAATTTCGGCCCACCACGTCCATCTTTCCCAGGCGGACGTGGAAAAGCTCTTCGGCCCCGGCTACCAGCTCACCCCCGAGCATGAACTCTCCCAGCCCGGCCAGTTCGCCTGCGCCGAGAAGGTGCACCTGGTCGGCCCCAAGGGGCGCATCGCCAATGTCCGCGTCCTCGGCCCCACCCGCAAGGAAACCCAGGTGGAGATCGCCATGACCGAGCAGTTCAAGGTCGGCATCCAGCCCCCCATCCGGCAATCCGGCGACCTCGCCAACACCCCGGGCATCACCCTAGAAGGCCCGGCGGGCAGCGCCGTCATCGAACGGGGCGTCATCTGCGCCCAGCGCCACATCCACATGTCCCCGGACGACGCCCTGCGCTTCCGGGTCAAGGACAACTATGTGGTGAGGGTCCGCATCGAAGGCGAGCGGGAGCTGATCTTCGGCGACGTGGTGGTGCGGGTGAATCCCAATTTCCGCCTTGCCATGCACATCGACACCGACGAAGGCAACGCCGGCAACATCCGCACCGGCATGCTGGGCTACATCGACGAAATCCAGAGCCGGCACTGACGGCTGCAGTTCGGAAAGCTGCATAAGTGGAGGGATGGGAGCGTTTGCCCCATCCCTCGATTTCTTGATGGTGGCGGGAAGACGCATCCTCATTAGGCCTCCCCGGAGCGGCGCAGCCGATATGCTATAGTCCTAGACAACAACGTCACCGGGGCAGGCAATGGAGCCCCGAGCCGCCAGGATGGCCACTCCTTCCATGCACCCGCTACTCGTAAGCTTCGTTATCTGCGCACTTGTCGAGGTGGTGCTTGCGGGGCTCTGCTGGCTGATCGTCCCCTCGGTCGTCGGCGCAATCCTGCTCTCCGCCGTCCTTTTTGGTCCCGCCTCCCTGTTTCTCGGGCCAATGGTCTATGCAAAGCTCAAATCCGGGCGCTAGCAGTACCGGTAGAGTGGCTATCGATCCAGCCCGCGGCCGCCGGAGGGTGTTGCTTGGCGCACTCCTGTTTCTTGGGATTGTCGCAATGACGGCGGTCGCCACGGTCCTTTCCCAGTCACTGGAACCATCTGCCCGAGCCTGGAACGACGCGGAATTCGTCGTCACACTCGCCCCCCTTGAGGAAGGAAAGCTCCAGATCCTCCATGTCAACCAACACCCCTTGTTTGTGTTGAGGCCCGATGCCGGGCAACGCCAGAGCATCCGGGAATTAAACGACCACGTTTTTGACAAGAGGCACAGTTACTTCAGTCCGGAGCTGGGGGCATATGTCTATTGGGGAGAGAGCACCAAGTGGGGATGCCCCCTCCTCGAAAAAACTGCCGCCGATCAGTTGGTTTACTGGCCAGACACAGAGCGCACCTGGCTGGGCGGCTATTGGGACCCACATTGCGAGGTGAGTTACGACTACGCAGGACGGACCATCGCCACGTATTCCCGCGCCTTCAACGGCTATACCGGCGAATGGCCAAATCTCCAAAGCCCCCATGTCCGGGTTTCCGGACAGACCCTTACGATCTCATTCCTGTGATTCCCCCCATCGGCGCCTCCTTGCGACCGTGGGATACGATGCTCGGCATCGCAGCCCTCGTCTTCCCGCCGGAAGGCTCCGAAGAACGCTGGTCCATCGAGGAGATCGCGAATGCCATGGAAGGGCTGTATATGCTGTCTGGCGCCCTATACCTGACCCGCCTCCGGAATCATCGATTCTTCAGGGATGAAAGCGACGCTTAGGACAAGAACCAACCAGCAACGATAAAAGGATTCAGATAAGCATGGCCTCCGACCAGGACTTTGTCGAATACATTCGCGACCAGATCAGCGGCGCCGGCACGATCACCTTCCGAAAGATGTTCGGCGAATACGCCGTCTACGCCAACGGCAAGGTGATCGCGCTGGTCTGCGACAACCAGCTCTTCCTGAAGCCGACGGAAGGCGGCCGGGCGTTCATCGGGACGCCTACCGAAGCGCCGCCCTACCCCGGCGCCAAGCCCCATTTCCTGATCGGGGATGAACTGGACGACCGGGAGTGGGTTTCCAGCCTCGTCCGGATCACCGAAATGGAGCTGCCGCTCCCCAAGCCCAAGAAGAAGCGAGCGCGGAAAACGCCGCAATGACCAGCAATTCAGAAAGAACTTTCATGCGAGCAAAATGCCTTTGCGGGCAGGTGGAGTTCGAGATCGTCGGCCCCACCCCGAAGCTCTATCAATGCCATTGCTCCCTTTGCCGCAAGCAGGGCGGATCGGCCTCCAATACGGCCACGGTTGTCCCCGCCGAAAATTTCCGTTGGCTCACAGGCCAAGAACACATCTCGTCCTGGGTAAAGGAAAGTGGATTCCGATCGGACTTCTGTTCCCGGTGCGGCTCGCCGGTGCCTAATCCTTTACGGAACACGCCCTACTTCTGGGTCCCCTCGGGCCTGCTAGACGATGACGGCCGGCTGGAGATCGGCGCCCATCTCTTCGTCGGCTCCAAGGCTTCCTGGGACACCATTCCCTCGGCGGGAGTCCGCTACGACACCATGCCGGAGCTAGCAGATGTTCTCGAGTTGCTGCACGGCCACCCGCTACCCGAATAACCCACCATATCTTTGGAGGAGCGAAATTGAACGGCCCAAATCCATCGTGCAAGCATCCCATGGAAGGGTTTCCCCAGGTGTGCTTCATCAAGAACACCGTGACCAACCCCAATATCATCATCGGGGACTACACCTACTACGACGATCCGGAAGACTCGGAAAACTTCGAGCGGAACGTCCTTTACCATTACCCGTTCATCGGAGACCGCCTGATCGTCGGCAAATTCTGCGCCATCGCCCGGGGGGTCAAATTCATCATGAACGGCGCGAACCATAAGCTTTCCGGCTTCTCCACCTATCCGTTCCAGATATTCGGCAACGGCTGGGAAAAAGTCATGCCCCGGCCCGAAGACCTCCCGTTCAAGGGTGACACCGTCATCGGGAACGACGTCTGGATCGGCTACGACAGCCTCATCATGCCCGGGGTGAAAATCGGCGATGGCGCCATCATATCGTCCCGCTCAGTAGTGGTTTCCGATGTTCCAGCCTATGGGGTCGTCGGAGGCAACCCGGCAAGGCCCATTCGCCAACGCTTTCCGGCCGAAATCGTGGCGGAACTTGAAGCCATTGCCTGGTGGGACTGGCCCATCGAGAAGATATCGAAAAATCTGCCGGCTATCGTGTCCGCCGACATCGCCGCTTTACGGGCTGCCGCCGAGACATAGCGCCCAATAGGCATAAGCACATAAGGAAATCATCGTTCCCGCCCAAGCCGGCGGCGCCCAGAATCCTCGCCATCCTAGAAACGCGAGGAATCCGCCATGGCAACCGCCGACCACAGCCGCCCCAGCGACCAGAAGTACTGGGACGAGAAGCTCGAAACCCAATCCCGGGAGGAATGGGATGCCTTGAAGCTTCAACTGCTCAAGGAACACCTGCTCCACGCCTATAACCACTCCCCCTATTACCGGCAGAGCTTCGAGGCGGCCGGCGTCCATCCGGACCAGGTGAAGAGCCTGGACGACATCCGCCGCTTCCCCTTCATCGACAAGCAGATCCTCCGGGAGCGGCAGTTGGCCGCCCCGCCCTTCGGCGACATCGTGGCGGTGCCGGAACGGGACATCGTCTATATCTCCGCTTCCAGCGGTTCCACCGGCGTGCCCACCGCCTCCCCCTTCACGGCCCGGGACTTCGACGACTGGATCGACTACGAGGCCCGCCAGTTCTGGTCCTCGGGGCTGCGGCCGGAAGACCGTTACTGCCACTCCCTGAATTTCTCCCTCTTCGTCGGCGGCCCCTGCGTCCTCGGCGCCCAGAAGCTGGGCGCCCTGTCCATCCACGCCGGCACCGTGCCCTCGGAGCGGCTCCTGACCATCATCCAGCAGTTCCAGGCCACCGCCATCTGGACCACGCCGTCCTATGCCTGGTACCTGGGCGAGACGGCGGTGAAGGAAGGCATCGACCTCAAGAAAGACCTCAACATCAAGCGCATCTTCGTGGCCGGGGAGCCGGGCGGCTCCATCCCCGAAACCCGGGAGCGCATCGAGTCCCTGTGGGGAGCCGAGGTCTATGACTATTACGGCCTCTCCGACATCTTCGGCTCCTGCGCCGGCATGTGCGAGGAGAAGAACGGGCTGCACTGGGCCGAGGACCACATCCTGGTGGAGGTCCTGGACCCGGAGACCGGCGAGCCGGTGCCTGAAGGCGGCCGCGGGGAACTGGTGCTGACCACCCTGAAGAAATCGGCCCGGCCCATGATCCGTTTCAAGACCGGGGACATCGTCTCCTTCACCTCCGACCCGTGTGCCTGTGGCCGAACCTCCATCCGGCTCCTGGGCGTCCATGGCCGACTGGACGACATGCTCATCATCAAGGGGGTGAATCTCTTCCCCAGCGACGTGGAAGCCATCGCCCGCAAGGACCACGACTTCACCGGGGAATACAAGCTCATCGTCGAGCGGGAAAACCACCTGGACCGCCTGAGGGTGGTGGTGGTGCTTCCGGCGGGATAGGCCGCCCGCGACGAGGAACTGGCGACCCGCTTCAACCGGCACCTCAAGTCGGTGACCGGCGTCACGGCGACCATCCGCATCCTGCCGCCGGACACCCTGCCCCGGGCCACCCACAAGGCCAAGCGGGTGGAAGACCGCCGCAGCGGCGTATGGGGCTGAAAGGGGGAGAATAAGCTAAGAACGACAAAGCATTTCCCCATCGCCCCGGATACCGGGACAATGGCTCTCAACCGCCGGATTTAACCGATAACTTGCCGGGGCGGAATAGAAATTCTGGCTAAAGCGTCCCTCGCTCCACCCTCCCCGGGAGCCGGTACGCCGGAACCCAGGGGAGAAGGAGCAAGCAAATGGTCATCACCCTCGAACTGCCCATCGGCACCCGGCGCGCCGCCAGCCTCACCGTCGATCCTATCCTGGCCTACGAAATCCGCTTCGGCGCCCTGCCGCCCTGGCTGGAAGACCTGGACACGGGCCTTGCCCGGCACCTGGCCCGCCGGGCCGTCGCCCGGGGCATCCCCCTGGCGGAAGCGGACGCGCTGGGCTAAGGCGCGCCGAAAAGAAGGCGGCCGCTATACCGTGTAACGGGCCGCCGCCTCCCGCAGGCGGGCCGCCAGTTGGGCCAAGTCCTCGGACAGGGCGGCGGTTTCCTTGGCGCCGCTGCTGTTCCGCTCGCTGATCTGGGCCACCTGTTCCACCCGGCCGGCGATCTGGTTGCTGGCCTGGCCCTGTTCCCGCAGGGCCGCCGAGATGGAGCTGACCTCCTGCTCGACCTTGGTCACCCCTTCCTCGATGCGGCCCACCGCCGTATTGGCTTCGTCCGCATGGGCGATGCCCTCTTCCACCTGGCCTACCGACAGGGCCATCTGCCGTCCCGCGCTTTCCGTCGCCTGCTGGATCGCCTGGATCTTGCTGGAGATATCCTTGGTCGCCACGGAGGTACGCTCGGCCAGCTTCTTCACCTCGTCGGCCACCACCGCGAAGCCGCGCCCCTGGTCGCCGGCCCGGGCTGCTTCGATGGCGGCGTTGAGGGCAAGCAGGTTGGTCTGGTCGGCCACGTCGTGGATGACCTGGACAATGGAGGTGATCTCGTGGGAGGCCTGCTCCAGGGTCCGGATGGCATTCGCCGTTTCCCGGATGCGGCTGCCCACATCCCGTATCCGGTTGATGGTCTGGACAATGATGTCGCCCCCGGCGTGGGCCGCCAGGTCGGAATCCTGGGCGGCATCGGCCAGGGCCTGGGCGTTGTCCGCCACCTGGTTGATGCTGACGGTGAGCTGCTCGACGGTGGCCGCCATGGTGGCTGCGGATTCCGACTCGTCCTCGGAACTACCCGCCACCTGGGCCGCCGCGGCGGCCAGACGGGTGGCCGTATCCGCCACCTGCTCGATGCCGGCCATGAATTCCGTCAGGGTTTCCCGCATGGTTGCGGTCAGGCCGTCTACCGCTGCTGCCACCTCGGCGACCTCGTCCTTACCGGCAATCCCCGTGGGATGGGTGAAGTCCCGGGTCTGGACCACCTGGACCACGGCGCCCCGCATCCGGTCCAGGCGCAGGACCACGGAACGGTAGAGGGTGATCCCCATCACCACGCCCAGGACGGCGGTCACGATCAGGGCCCCGATCAGTTGGACGCGGGCCATGCCGCGCACCTCCACCGATTGGGCTCGCAGGCCGTCGCTACTCTTGACACTGTCCTCCACGATCTTGTCGATGGTGGGAAGCAGATTGCGGAAAATCTTCCGCTGGTCGTTACGGAAATAGACCAGGGCCTGGTCCATGTCGCCGGCACGCACCAGTTCCACCAGCCGGTCGTGGGTCTTCATGTAGGCATCGAAGGACTTGCGGTAATCCGCCAGGAGCTGCTTCTGCTCCTCCCGGGTGGCCAACTGCTCGTACATCCCCTCGAATTTCTTCAGGGCCTCGAAATTCTTCTTCTGACGCCCCAGGGTCTCGTCGATCTCGTCCGCAGCCCGAATGATGAGAAGCTGGGTTTCCCGGTTGCGGAAGTCGATGATCTCAGCCCGCATGGCCCCGGAATAGCGCACGGCGGGCAATTCCCGCTCGCCGAGCTGGTCGGCGACTTCGCCGACCTTGCCCAGCTGGATGAGGGCAATGCCGCTGCCGGCGGCCAGGAGCACCAGGAAGGCGGCAATCGCCAGTATGATTTTGCGCGAGATTGTCATGGTTTTTACCCCCCGGCCGGAAAGCCGCAGGAAATGGACAATCCCAGTCTAGCCACCCATACGAATGGCATACATACGGGGCAACCCTTATGCCCCTTCCCGGTGTATTCGGGTCAGTTGCCCCCGGCTGCGGCAAAGCCGATCAAGGCATCCAGAACCCCATCCGGCCGCTCCGCCATGAGGGCGTGGCCGCTGCCCGGCAGGACATGCAACTGCGCTCCCTTGATGGCGCCGGCCAGGGCCCGGGAGGCCTTGAGGGCCGTCATGCGGTCGGCGCTGCCGGCCACCACCAGTACCGGCAGGTCGAGGGCCCCCAGACTGTCCAGGCTGCGGACATAGGCATTGCAGGCCGCCAGGTCGGTGTGGAAAACGCCCTTTTTCTGGCGTTCCATGAGTCGCTTGTTCAAGCCCAGCATCCACAGCCCCGGCACCGTGTTGCCCCCCATCTGGCCGGTCGCTGAATAGGACCAGCCATTGACCATGGCCACGGCCTTGGGCTCGTTGCCCCGGGCCGCATCCAGGAGAACGTCGGCAACCGGCATGGGCAGGGCCGAGCCGATCAGTGCCAGGAGGCTCACCCGGCCCGGATGGCGCAGGCCCGCTTCCAGGGCCACCAGGGAGCCCATGCTGTGGCCGACCAGGAAAGCCTTTCCCACCCCCAAGGCATCCAGGAGTGCCGCAATCCAGTCGGCCACCGCCTCGACGCTCGCCAGGGGCTCGCCGCCGCTGCGGCCGTGGCCCGGCAGGTCGGGCACCACTGCAGAAAAGCCGTGGTGGGCGAACCAGCGGCTCTGGAGGCCCCAGCAGGAATGGTCCTGCTGGGCGCCGTGGATGAAGACCACCACAGGCTGCTTGGCGATGTCCCCCGGGGCAGGCGTCTTGCCGCCGTTGTAGATGTAGGCCGGCTGGCCGGCGACGATGATTTCCATGGCTCAGGCCTTTGCTGCGGCGGAAAGGCCGCGGTTGATGTCCTCGATCAGGTCGTCCGGGTCCTCCAGGCCGATGGACAGGCGGATGGTGCCCGGATGGATGCCCGCCGCAACGAGGGCGGCGTCGGACATGCGGAAATGGGTGGTGGAGGCGGGATGGATGACCAGGGACTTGGCATCCCCCACGTTGGCCAGGTGGGAGAACACCTTTAAGGCCTCGATGAACTTGCGCCCCGCCGCCCGCCCGCCGGCCAGGTTGAAGGTGAAGACCGAGCTGCTGCCGCGGGGCAATAGCTTCTTGGCGAGTTCATGGTCCGGGTGCTCCGGCAGGTCCGGGTGGACCACAGACTCCACCGCCCCGCCCTTCAGGGAGGACAGATGGGCCACCACCTTGCGGGTGTTGTCGATATGCCGCGCCATCCGGAGCGGCAGGGTCTCCATGCCCTGGAGAATCTGGAAGGCGTTCATGGGGCTCAGGCAGGCGCCGAAATCCCGGAGTCCCTCCCGGCGGGCCCGCAGCAGGAAGGCGGCGACGGTGGATTCCTCGGCGAAGTTCATGCCGTGGAAGCCGTCGTAGGGTTCGGCCAGGGTCGGGAATTTGCCGCTCGCCGCCCAATCGAAGGCGCCGGAATCCACCACCAGCCCGCCGATGACGGTGCCGTGGCCGCTCAGGAACTTGGTGGCGGAATGGAAGACCAAATCGGCACCCAGGTCGAAGGGCCGGACCAGGTAAGGCGTGGTGAAGGTGGAATCCACCAGGAGCGGCAGCCCGTGCTCATGGGCCAGCGCCGACACCTTGGGAATATCCAGGACATCCAGCCCCGGGTTGCCCAGGGTTTCGCCGAAGAAGAGCCGGGTCTCAGGCCGGATGGCGTTCCTCCAGGCGTCGATGTCCCGGGGATCGACGAAGGTGGTGGTGATGCCGAAACGCGGCAGGGTGTATTCCAGCAGGTTGTGGGAACCGCCGTAGAGGGAGCGGCTGGCGACGATGTGGCTGCCGGCCCCCATCAGGGTAGCGACGGCCAGGTGCATGGCGGCCTGGCCGGAGGCCACGGCGATGCCCCCCACCCCGCCCTCCAGGGCGGCGATGCGCTCTTCCAGCACCGCGTTGGTGGGATTGGAGATGCGGGAATAAACATGCCCGCCCCGCTCCATGTTGAACAGGCTGGCCGCCTGGTCGGCATCCTTGAAGACGAAGGACGAGGACAGGTAGATGGGCTGGGCCCGGGCGCCGTACTGGCTGTCCGGCACCTGGCCGGCGTGGAGGGACAGGGTGTCGAACTTGTAGCTCATGGGCTTGCGCTTATGCTCGGAGTGGCTGGTGGGCGCATCCTAACGGCCTACGCCAGGCAAATAAAGAACATTTGCCGAAATGCTTATAGGCAATTTGTCTTTACCCCGTCATGCCCGTTTGTTAGCTTCGCCCCTCATCCAGCAGCAAACCCATTCTTTGACCAAGGAGAAATCATGAATTCCGTAGGCGGATACGACATCCAGGACCTTCAACCCGGCATGACGGCCAGCATCGCCAAAACCGTGACCGAAGCCGACATCGTGCTGTTTGCCGGCGTATCCACGGACATCAACCCGGTGCACCTCAATGAGGAATTCGCCAAAAGCACCCAGTTCGGGGGCCGCATCGCCCACGGCATGCTGTCCGTCGGCTTCATTTCCGCCGTGCTGGCCAACAAGCTGCCCGGCCCCGGCACCGTCTACCTGGGCCAGACCATCAAGTTCAAGGCCCCCGTCCGCCCCGGTGACACCGTGGTGGCCACCGCCACCATCAAGGAAGTCCTGGTGGAGAAGAAGCGCACCGTGGTGGAAACCGTCTGCCGGGTCGGCGACACGGTGGTCATCGAGGGCGAGGCCACCCTCCTCTGCACCAGTCGGGGCTGAGCGGCCCATGCTGCGCGGACTCCTCGGCGGCTTTCGTCCGGCCTGGACCACGGTCCTGCTGGTTTACTTCTGTTATGGCGCCAGCGCCATTACCGGGGTGGCCGAGGTCTTCTTCCAGAAGGAAGTCCTCAAGCTCTCGCCGTCCGAGGTGGCAAGCATCGGCTTCTGGCTGATGCTGCCCTGGTCCATGAAGATGGTGGTGGGGGTCGCCGCCGACACCCATCCCCTCTTCGGCAGCCGCCGCGCCTCCTGGCTGGTGCTGGGGTCGGCCGCCACCCTGGCCGGCTATCTGGCCCT
This sequence comes from Actinomycetota bacterium, assembly GCA_050259815.1. GTDB lineage: Bacteria > Pseudomonadota > Gammaproteobacteria > Burkholderiales > Rhodocyclaceae > JAGTRP01. Next base: position 20,434 of record JBLNBI010000070.1, read on the forward strand.
GGCCACTGCGGTGGACGACAAATCCTCCTACCTGCTGGCAGCCTTGCTGGTGACGGTGGGCTACATGATCCAGGACGTCATCGCCGACGCCCTGAGCGTCGAGGTGGCGGAAACCGAGGAGGAAATCGGCCAGATCCAGACCCTCGGCCGGGTCGCCCTGCTCATCGGCGTCACCAGCGTCGGCTACCTGTCGGGCATCCTGGCGGGGGCCATCGGCCCGCGCAACGTGTATGCCCTGGCCAGCGCCCTGCCCCTGCTGATCATCGCCAGCATCCCCTTCTCCCGCCGCCGCCATCTGCGGCAGGCCATTGCCCCCAAGCCCCCCGGCATCATCTCCCACCAGCCGAAGGCCGACCCGCTGGGCGGTGGCAAGGCCCGCCTCGTGATCCTGGCAGGCCTGGGCTACGCCGCCCTCGGGATCGTGCTGGAGCGGCTGGAAGTGCCCTTTGCCCAGGAGATCGTGCTGGCGGTCTCCCTCGGGATCATCGCCTTCCTCCTGCGGCGGGTCGGCATCTCCCGGGAGATCGCGGTGGCCGCCACCGTCATCTTCCTGTTCCGCGCCACGCCGGACGTGGGCCAGGGCTACAGCTACTGGGCCATCGACGAGTTGGGCTTCGACCAGGAATTCCTCGGCATCCTGGCCCAGGTGAGTTCCATCCTGAGCCTGGTCGGACTCCTCGTCTTCCGCAAGTACATCGTCGAGAAGCCGGTGAGCTTCACCCTGGCCTGGGTCATGGTGGCGGGAACCGTGCTCTACCTTCCCAACATCGGGCTTTTCTACGGCCTCCACGAATGGCTGGGGATTTCCGCCCGCAGCCTGGCCTTCATCGACACCACCATCTCCGCCCCCCTCGGCCAGCTGACCATGGTCCCCATGCTCATCCTGACCGCCCGGGCCGCCCCGCCGAGGGCCGAAGCCACCATGTTCGCCATCATGGCCTCCCTGATGAACCTGGCGCTGTCCACCAGCCAGCTGTTCACCCGCTACCTGAACGAGTTCTTCCAGATCAGCCAGAAGGATTTTTCCAACCTGGGAGCCCTCATGATCGCCGTCGCCCTGATCGGACTACTTCCGCTCCTGAGCCTACCGGCGTTGCGTCGGGTCGAACGCACTCATAAATCGGCCGCGGTGGCGCAAGCAGACACCTCCCGGGCCTGATCCGAATCGGCGGTTGTTGAACCACCACCACGACGCCATCCCCGGGTGCTGCGGGCGCAGCACATCCCGGGGACCAATGTGCCTGGCGACATAAATTAATCGGTCGATTTTTCAACCACTTAAGGGCCTATTCCGGCACTACCGGCGGCTGGCACACTCCATGCCAACGAGCTAAATCCCAACCACCATCGGACAGGATTCCCCGGTGCCGCGCCCATTCCCCCTATCTGCACTGGCGATCGTCCTGCTGATGGCGGTCGGCATCCCGGGATCGGCCCATGCCCGTCCGATGTTGTGGTTCGACGATGGCCGCGGCAACCCGGTCCCTTTCGCCCCGGAGACTACATCCCCGCAGCCAGCGCCCGATGCTCCTACGCCTACGCCCGAGAAAGCGGACGACACGGGCGCCAGTTTGACCGACAAAAGCGATCTGATCTCGATTGCGGTCCTGTCCTTTGGCGGCTGCTATGTCCTCCGCCGACGGCGAAGCAAATTGAAGCCTCCGCCCGATCGAGTTCCCCGGCCCTAATTCGGTTTCGGGGAGAACGTCAGGCTCGGCAGTTGGACACCATCCCTCTGGGGCTCCGGCCCGGCCGCTTCCCGCTGGGCCCGGGCGATCCGATCGCCAAGCTCGTTGAGGGAGCGGTTCTGGACCATGACGACAAGAAGAATCTTCTCCATGGACGCCAGGGATAGCTTCAGGTCAAAGCCCCCGTCTCCAGCCGCCTGCTTCCGGAAGAACATCTGGCCGGGCAGGATCCGCAGCCCGAACAGGTCCTCATGCCTGGACCGGGCCTGGGTCGGCTTCCATCCATGCCAGGTGCCGCCGCAGATGGCATTGAAGCGCTTGTAGTATTCCCAGAACTCCTGCTCCGACTTGAAACATCCCATGGCCATTCACCTCCGTTGATCCAAGGACACCCGCATTCCGGCGGGGTTCCGGCAGGTAGGTCGGTGCATGGCCCGAATGGGGGATTACCGGAAGATGACTGTGGCAAGAATCAGAGCTGGGCGGCGTAGCGGTCGCTGATCAGCCCTTCGATCCGCTGGGTCAGTTGCTCCCCGTGGAAAGACTTGGCCAGTTCCCTGGCGCTTTGCAGGAATTCCTCCTCGCCTATTCCCGCCTTGGCAGCCAGGTCCAGCCAGAAGGAACGGCCGACGACAGCTTCAACCTCCGGCATGGTCCGGCCGTCCTCCTCCCAGCGGCGCTTCCAGGCGTCCATCGGGTCCGGCAACTTCGCCGGCAGATCGGCAGGTGAATCTTCCCGGCTTTGCGGCGCCTGGCTCAGGAGCAAGCCCGTCGCCGTGGAGATATCCAACTCTCTGACAACGTCTTCTTCGGTCATGGGCTTCATCCAGCCGGTGCGTTGCAGGGTGGCGCTCATGTTGAGGAGCTGATTGAAGCGCAGGTTCTGCACGGGATCGTTCTTATCCAGACTCCGCATTTCCGCCTTGAACCGGGCGAGCAGCGCTTCGCTTTCCGGGAGGAGAGGCAGATTGCCGACCTCCCCCGGAAGCGTTCCACCGGGAGCGCCGGGCACCGGGCGTCGCTCTGCCAAGCGGCTTCTGGCCTCGGCCCAGATATCCTCGGGGAAGTCCTTCTTGAGGAACGAGACATCGACCTTGTACCCCGATTCCGCGGCCTGCGCCTCGGCGGAATAGCGGGCCTTGGCCTCGCTGCTGATACTCACGGAGGTGGAGGACGGCGAGGTCGAACTCTCCGCAGCTACCGGGCCGGCAGATTTTGCCGCTGCCATATCGCCCAGCTGGGACGTGTAAACGTAGGAAATTGATCCGACTCGCATTTTTCTCCCTCTCGCAGCTTCGAAATGTCTGGGTTGCCATATCAAGCAAGCGATATGCCAAAGGCAAGTAGTGATAATTCAAGAGCAGCCGTTAGCGCGGGGTAATGGACGCGTCGTTATAATCCGGCCCCTTCTTCACCGGTTCAAGGACTCCCTGATGAGACCCAGCGCACGGGGGCTGCTATCCCTGCCGCTCTTCTGGCTCGTTTTATCCTTCCCGATGCCCGCCCATGCCGAAGGGCACGGCGGCGGAGGCGGCGGGCCGGCGCCCATGAGCTTCGTGGTGAATCTCCCGTCTATGAAGGGCGACCGCTTCCTGAAGGTGGATTTCGTGCTGGACGCAGCTTCACCGGAAGTTTCGACTGAAATCGGCGTCGTGAAGCCGCGCATCCTCCACCAGGTCATCCTGCTTCTGTCCGATGCGAAGGACGAAATCCTGATGACCCGGGAAGGCAAGCGCCAATTGGCGGCGTCAATCCGGGAAGTGGTCAACAAGACCATTCGCGAGAGCGAGAAGACCGGGGTCAAGGAAGTCCTGTTCACCGACTTCCTTATCCAGTAAACGCTAAGCGGCCAGTCCCTCTTCCTGGCGCGGCCTGGCCGTCGAATTGCCGGCGCCCCTGGGCTGTGCCCTAGTGCGCCGGTCGAAGACCCGATCCTCCTCGACGATGTGCCGCTCGAACCAATAGTCCAGGTAACGGAGGAGAGCGAAGATATTGGCTCTCCTTTCCACGACTTCCTTGAGGGTCTTGGAAACGGCCAGGAGCATCACCTCGTGCTGGCGGGCATGGTCGGAAAAGTCTTCCCCCATTTCATCGGCCAGCCTTTCCTCGCTGTCATAGTGATCCCGCAGCGCCTTGAGCAGGGCATCCGCCTCGGCAGCGGGCAAGTGCTTCTCTCTGAGGCACAGGTTTTTCAGGAAAACCAGTTGGCCAAAGAGGGCCTCATGCTGCTCGTCGAGTTCTGGCACGCCCAGTACCAACTCGGCGGGCAGGAAACGGGGTACGAACTTGTTCATGGGCTCCGGCGGCAATGCAAAAACGCTTTATTTTCATTCATCAAGCATGGGCTGCCGAGTGGGGAAATCCTGTATTTTCAGGTGAATCTTCCTCAACCTCGATCCCCGCCGCGAAACCGCCCTAGCCCTGGGAAGCGGGCTTGCGGCAACCGGAATCCGCAAAGGGGCCCTTGACAACCACCCAGCCGTCCCCCGGCGAAAACTGGGCGCAAATATCGTGATCCCCGATGGCACTGCGCCACAGGTACCAGGGAGCCGGGGCAGCGACGGCCGTACCGAGCCCAAAGATAAGGAAGGCTGCGAACAGGGTCTTCTTCATGGCGGTGAAATCCTTTAACTGGGGCGTCTGACGACGTTCAATATGCGATAGGCCTTGCCGTCGAGGAACAGGGTATGGCGGTAAGGGGAAATCTGCCCCGCCGCAATCGTGGCCGTAATCCGGGTCGCCAGGTCCCGCACCTCCACCTGATCATCCTCACCGAAGCTGTAATGGCGGATCGCGCCCCGCACGCCCTCCTCCGCAACCGTCAGCTGATATTGGCTTGCGCTCATGCTCACTCTCCTGATGACCGACAGGGACTAGCTTACGAAGCCTTTGTCACCCGGCCGGTAAGCATTCG
>JBLNBI010000071.1:0-3276 GCA_050259815.1 Actinomycetota bacterium
ACATGCTGCTTGTAGTTGCCGACCTGGCCCTCGTAGCTCTGGTCCGGGCCGTCGATCTTGCCGCGGGGATACTTGGTCCATTCGCCGGGCTTCAGGGCCAGGCGCCGCTTGGCTTCGGCCAGCAGGTCGCTAGTCTTGCCGTAGAGGGTGGCGCCGGTCGGGCACACCTCGGCGCAGGCCGAGTAGTGGCCGTCCTTGTAGCGGTGGCGGCAGAGCTCGCACTTGCCGATCTGGCCGGTGGGCGAATCGAACTGGTACTTGGGAATACCGAAGGGACAGGCCGCGACGCAGTACCGGCAGCCAATGCAGGCGTCCGGGTTGTACTCGACGATGCCGTTCTTCTCGTTCTTGGTCATGGCCGACACCGGGCAGGCCGAAACGCAGGACGGATCGGCGCAGTGCATGCACGAGGTCTTCATGAAGGAATAGCCGTTTTCCTCGGCGTCCTTCGTTTCCGACGTGCCGTTCCGGTACATCTTGATGAGGTTGAAGGTGTGGCCGGTGGTATCCAGGGGGGTGTCCCACAGCTTGTCCACCGTCGAGAACTCGGCCGGGTTGTTGTTGGCCTGCTTGCAGGCGGCCACGCAGGCCTTGCAGCCGACGCAGAGGGTGGCGTCGTAGAGGAGGCCCAGGGCATCCGCCGGACGCTGGTGGGTTTCCCGGGCCGAGGCGGCCTCGGGCACCGCGACTGCGGCCGCGGCAGCCCCGCCGGCCAGACAGCCCTTGAGGAAGTTACGCCGGGTGGTCATCTCAGCCTCCCACTACTTTCTTGGCTTCGTCGCCGTCCTTCTTGGCCTCTTCCATCTGCTCCGCCTTGTGGGACAGGCCCAGGTTGCGTGCCACCATGGCCGCGCCGCCAGCTGCCGCGCCGGCCACGGCCGCCAGCACCGCGGCGGAGCCCAGGTTGGCGCCGACGCCCTTCTCCTCGGCGATGCGCGGGAACTGGATATTGGGCTCGATGTTCTTCAGCTTGGCCACGGTGTGGATGGGCTTCTCGAAGCCGACGCCCTGCTCGGTACAGCCGATGCAGGGGTGGCCGCAGGCCACCGGCCAGGTGCCTGCACCGGCATCGCCGAAGAGGAGCACCGAGCAGTTGGCATAGGTCTCGGGACCCTTGCAGCCCAGCTTGTAGAGGCAGTAGCCCTTGCGATGGCCCTCGTCGCCGAATTCCATGGCGAAGCGGCCGGCGTCGAAGTGGGCGCGGCGCTCGCAGTTTTCGTGGATGAGGCGGGAGTAGGCAAATTTGGGCCGGCCCAGTTGATCCACCTCGGGCAGTTTGCCGAAGGTCAGGAAATGGACCACGGTGGACAGGAAGTTGTAGGGGTTGGGCGGGCAGCCCGGGATGGTGACCACCGGCTTGCCCAGAACCTTGGCGACGCCGGAGGCGCCGGTGGGGTTGGGGCTGGTGGAAGGCATGCCGCCCCAGGAGGCGCAGGAGCCGATGGCGACCACCGCCGCCGCATCCGCCGCACATTCCTTGACCAGCTCGATGGCGGTCTTGCCGCCGACCTTGCAGTACACGCCGTTGTCCTTGGTCGGGATGGCCCCTTCGACCACCAGGATGTACTTGCCCTTGTTCTCTTCCATGGCCAGGCGCTTGGCGGCTTCCACCTGGTGGCCGGCGGCGGCGAACAGGGTCTCGTGGTAGTCCAGGGAAATGACGTCGAGGATGAGCTTTTCCAGGGTCGGGTGCTCGGCACGGAGCATGGACTCGGAGCAGCCGGTGCATTCCTGGAAATGCAGCCAGATGACGCTGGGCCGCTTCTTGGCAGCGACCGCCTCGGCCACCTGCGCTTCTGCCCCCTGCGGCAGGCCCATGGTTGCGGCCAGGGCCGCACAGAATTGCAGGAACTCGCGCCGGGTCATGGACAGCCGTTCGGCGGCCGCATCGATCCGGGTGTCGTGTTCCAGCTTGATCAAACTGGTATTCGCCATGTTTTTCCCCTCTGGTTGTCGCCGAACAAGCCGGCTCCCTGTTTTCGGTTCAGTAAACGCCTGATGGCGGCACAATCGGCCTTCTATCGCAAGGGCCATGCCAAGGCAAAAACCCATTGAATTTCAATTAGCTAATGAAATTTAAAGCTAAGAACCGGGAGAAGACCCCCCTCTCAGGTATCCACCTGAGACGTCAAAGTGATCACTCGCTTTGCACGTCTTAAAAAATCCGCCTCCAGGGCGGCGGCGGGGTTTGAACTATCGGAATGGACGAGGTCAAAAGGTTTGCAATCGGATCGATCCGGTAAGTTCGTGCGCGCCAAGATGGAAGTACCAACGTCCTGATGGGAGGTTGACCATGTCCCCTACCAGTTTTCCCCGCATGCTTTTCTCCGAACGGGAGGGATGGACCGACATCGCCCAGGTCCATCCGTCGGTCAGGAAGCTGTTCCGCTCCCTGGTCATTCCCATGTCCCTCATTCCGCCCCTGATGTATGTCTTCGCCCAGCTGGCTTACCCCGGGGAGATATTCGCCCTCTCCCGGCCTGAACCCAGCCCGGCGAGCCTGCTGGTAAACGGCATCGTGTTCTTCGGGGTCGAGCTGGCCATGGTGGCCTTCATGGCCATGGTCATCCGCCAGATCGCCGAAGGCCAGGGATTCCGGGTCCCCCATGAAAATGCCTACGCCCTGGCGGCCATCGCCCCGGTGCCCCTGTGGTTGGCCGCCCTGGCGTTGTTCATCCCCAGCCTGGGCGCCAACATGGTGATCCTGGCCATCGCCTGGGTGGGATCCGTCGCCCTGATCCGCCACGGCGTACGCCCCCTCCTCGGGATCGAGGATCCGACCCGGGCCAGCTACATCGCCAACCTGATCACCCTGAGCGGCGTGGTAGCCTGGTTTTCACTGCTCATCGTGGCGGCCGGCATCCTGAGCTTCCTGCTGGTCTGGTGGCGCTAGGCCCAGGGAGCGCCGGTAAATGAAGGAGTCCAGAAAAACGGACCAATCGAAAGTACCCTGGTCCGCCGTTCCCCGCCGCCGGGCGTCGGACTGGCTGATGTACAAGCTGCGGCTGCCGGTGATCATCGCCTCCCTGGTCTGCTCCCTGACCTATGTGGACGCGGGCCAGGCCATGCCTGCGGCGACGCCGGGAAAGAAGGCGTTCAACGCCCGCAAGCAAGGCCTCAACATCCGGGTCGAAGGCGGCGGTTGGGGCCAGGTGCGGAAGGAAAAGATCGAAACCGTCCTATATTCGGTCGCCGACGAACTGATGGCCCGGCTTCCCAACAAGCTGTCGGCGCCCATCGTCGTCACCCACACGGAGAGCAATCCCATCGCCCTCT
>JBLNBI010000072.1:0-4867 GCA_050259815.1 Actinomycetota bacterium
GGGCAAAGATCGGCCACGGCATTGCCGGCTTTTCCGCCATTTCTGACTTCGTTCCTTCCCAAGCGACCCAGGACCTCAACCGCCGGCTGCTGGCATCCGCCCTGCCCCAGGACAAGGTCGCCAGCCTCCTCGATGCCCAGGGCTTCCAGCCGGCCGCCGCCCAGGCCTGGTCCGCGGCCCTGGCCGACAGGGCGCCCCCCCACACCCAGGCCGACTGGCGCAACGGCCCCCTGTCCAAGCCGGTGAAGCACCACATCCTGCCGCCGGGGACCTCCGGAACGGCCCTCCTGGTCACCCTCGGCGGGGATGACGGCAGCCTGGACCTGCCCGCCCTGTCCGCCGGCCTCCCGGGCGTATCGGTGGTGGACAAGGCCGCCAGCGTCTCCGCCCTTTTCGCCGAATACCGGCGCCTCGCAGCCCTTTGGCTGCCCGCGGCCCTGGTCATCGTCCTCCCCATCCTGGCGGCCCGCTACGGCATCCGCCAGGGCGTGGTCATCCTCATCCCCACCCTGCTCGCCATGGGGGCCGCTCTGGCCGCCTACGGCTACGGCGGCGTGCAACTGACCCTGTTCACCATGATGGGCCTGGTGCTGGTGCTGGGCGTGGGGGTCAATTACGCCATTTTCGTGGTGGAGGCGGGAGACCGGGCGCCGGCGCCCTTCGCCGGCGTCCTCCTCTCGGCCGCCACCACCATCCTGTCCTTCGGGCTCCTGTCCCTATCGTCCATGCCGGCCCTGCACCAGTTCGGCCTGGTTCTGCTCATCGGCGTCGGCTGCTCGGTGCTCCTCGCCCCCATCGCCCTCACCCTGGCCGGAGGCAAGAAGCCATGCGCCTGATCGCCACCCTGCTGGCCCTCCTCCTCGCAGGCTGCACCGGCGGCGGCAACTGCGTCCGCCTGCCGGCGGGGGCCCAGTACTGCCTCATGGACGGTCCCTGGCCCGAATACAGCGCCGAGCAGGCGGCGACGGTGACTTTCCAGGACAAGACCATGCGTCTCATCACCCGGGTCCAGTCCGGCGAGAAGGGGCTCCATTTCGCCGGCGTGACCCCCCTCGGTCAGACGGTCGTCCAGGTTTCATGGGAAAATGGCATCCTGCATGGGGACATGCCGCCGCCATTGGCGGACCGCCTGGACGGCGCGCTGTTCCCCGCCCTTCTGCAAATCGCCACATGGCCGGCGGAAGAGGTACGCAAGGGCCTGCCGGGGGGGCTGGCCCTGATAGAAAAAGAAGGCCGGCGCATCGTCAGCGACGGCCAACAAGACATCTTGATCGTTTCCTGGGAGGGAAAAACCTTGCCGTATCAGCGGCTACGCTTCGAGGCGCCCGCCGTGCGCCTGCTCATCGACGTCCAGACCCTGGACGACGAGACCGCCCAATGACGCCCCTCTTCCTGTCCCGCCCGGGCATCCTCAGCGCCCTGGGCTGCGGCGCCGACGAGACCTGCACCCGCCTTTTCGCCGGGGACGTTTCCGGCATGGTCCAGGAAGACGGCTGGCTGCCGGCCGCTCCTGCCCGGGTAGGCCGCGTCGCCGCCGAACTGCCGCCTATCCTGCAAGGGTTGGCCCGCCATGCCAGCCGCAATAACCGGCTGCTCCTGGCCGCCTTCGCCCAGATCGAAGCGGATTTCGAGGCCGCCCTGGCACGCCACGGCCGCCATCGCATCGGTATTGTCCTGGGCACCAGCACCTCGGGCATCGCCGAGGGGGAAGCGGCCGTGGCTGAGTACCAGCGCACAGGCGCCCTCCCCGCCAGCTTCTCTTACGACCAGATGGATATCGGCGATCCGGCCGTCTTTCTGGCCAAGCATCTCGGCATCCACGGACCGGCCTACACGGTGTCCACGGCATGCACCTCCGGCGCCAAGGCCCTCATCTCGGCCCGCAACCTGATCCGGGCCGGGTTCTGCGATGCGGTCCTGACCGGCGGCGTCGATACCCTGTGCCGGCTCACCATCGGCGGCTTCACCGCCCTGGAATCCACCACCGCCGACCTCTGCCAGCCCCTGTCCCGCAATCGCCGGGGCATCAATATCGGCGAGGGCGCCGCCCTCTTCCTCCTCTCCCGCCAGGAGACGCCGGTCTTGTTCCTGGGGGCCGGGGAATCCAGCGACGCCCACCATATTTCCGCCCCCGAGCCGGGCGGCGCGGGGGCAACCGCTGCCATGGACGCCGCCCTGCGGGATGCCGGCCTGTCTGCGTCCGCCATCGGCTACCTGAACCTCCACGCCACCGCCACCCCAAAGAACGACGCCATGGAAAGCATCGCCGTCGCCCGGGTTTTCCCCGAGGGGGTGCCAGTGAGCGGCACCAAGCCCCTCACCGGCCATGCCCTGGGCGCGGCGGGCGCCATCGAGGCCGCCTTCTGCTGGTTCAGCCTGACCGATCCGGAAGGGCGGCTGCCGCCCCACGTCTGGGACGGCGAGTTCGATCCCGAGTTGCCCCGCCTCGATGCGGCCGGCCCAGGCCGGCGTTTCGACGGCAAGCTGCGCCACGCCATGAGCAATTCCTTCGCCTTCGGCGGCAACAACGCCAGCCTGATTTTCGGAACCGCCCGATGACGACCTTCCCGCCCATCGAAGAACTCCTGCTGCACCGGGACAACATGCTGCTCCTCAAGGAAGTGACGGCCTTTTCCGACGCCGCCGCCACCTGCCTGAGCATTCCCGACGCCGACGCCTGGTACGCTTCGGCCGCCGACGGAGCCATGCCGGCCTGGATCGGCATCGAACTGATGGCCCAGGCCATCGCCGCCCACGTCGCCCTGCTTGCCCGCCGGGACGGCAAGGCCCCCAAGGCCGGCGTCCTGCTGGGAACGCGGGATTTCCGTTCTGCACAGTCGTCTTTTGCCGGCGGCAGCCCCCTCCTCGTCCACGCCAGCCAGTCCTTCCGCAATGCCGACGGCCTGGCCTCCTACGACTGCCGGATCGAGTCGGAACAGGGCGAAGAACTGGCGGCGGCGGCGCTGACGGTCTATGAACCCGACAATTTCGAACAATTCATTTCCGGAATAACAGATTGATGGAACACAGGCGCATTTTGGTGACCGGCTCCAGCCGGGGCATCGGCAAGGCCATCGCCCGGCGGCTTGCCGCCGACGGATTTGCCATCGGCGTCCACTGCCGCAGCCGGCGGGAGGAAGCCGAACAGGTGGCCGCCACGATTACGGCCGCGGGCGGCCGGGCCACCGTGCTGCAATTCGATGTCTGCGACCGGGAAGCCACCCGCCAGGCCCTCGAAGCGGACCTAGATGCCAACGGCCCCTGGTGGGGCATCGTGGTCAATGCCGGCGTCACCCGGGACAACGCCTTCCCCGCCCTCACCGACGAGGACTGGGATGTGGTCATCGACACGGGCCTGAACGGCTTCTACAACGTGGTCCATCCCCTGGTCATGCCCCTGGTGCGGGCCAGGAAGGGCGGGCGCATCGTCACCCTGGCATCCGTCTCGGGCGTCATCGGCAACCGGGGGCAGGTGAATTACAGCGCCGCCAAGGGCGGCCTCATCGCCGCGTCCAAGGCCCTGGCCCTGGAACTGGCGAGCCGCAAGATCACGGTCAATTGCGTTGCCCCCGGGCTGGTGGACACGGACATGCTGGCCGAGCTGCCCACCGAGGAAATCCTCAAGATGGTGCCCATGGGCCGGGTCGGGCAGCCGGAGGAAGTGGCGGCCACCGTGGCCTTCCTGATGTCCGAAGGGGCCGCCTACATCACCCGTCAGGTCATCGGCGTGAATGGAGGCTTGGCATGAAGCGGGTCGTAGTCACCGGCATGGGCGGCATCACCGCCCTGGGCGACAATTGGGCCGCCATCGAAGCCCGCCTGCGGACGGGCCGTAACGCCGTGCGCCGCCTGCCGGACTGGGAGCGTTTCGAGGGCCTCAACACCCGCTTGGCCGCCCCGGTGGATTTCACGCCGCCGTCCCACTATCCCCGCAAGACCGTCCGTTCCATGGGCCGGGTGTCCCTGCTTTCCGTCCGGTCCACCGAAATGGCCCTGGAGCAGGCCGGCCTCCTGGCCGACCCCGTGATTTCCGGCGGGGCCACGGGCATCGCCTACGGTTCGTCGTCGGGCAGCGTCGAGCCGGTCCGGGCTTTCGGGAGGATGCTGGAGGACGGCTCCATGGCCGGACTGAACGCCACCACCTACATCCAGATGATGCCCCATACCACGGCGGTCAACACGGCCCTCTATTTCGGGCTGAAGGGCCGGGTGATTCCCACCTCCAGCGCCTGCACCTCCGGAAGCCAGGCCATCGGCTACGCCTACGAAGCCATCCGCTACGGCAAGCAGAAGGTCATGCTGGCGGGCGGCGCCGAGGAGCTTTCCCCGGCTTCGGCGGCGGTCTTCGACCTCCTGTTCGCCACCAGCACCCGCAACGACGCGCCCGAACTGACCCCTCGCCCCTTCGACAAGGACCGGGACGGCCTGGTGGTCGGCGAAGGCGCCGCCACCCTGGTGCTGGAGGAATACGAGCACGCCCGGGCCCGGGGTGCCACCATCCTGGCCGAGATCGTCGGCTTCGGCACCAACTCCGATGGTGCCCACATCACCCAACCCGAAGCCGCCACCATGGCCGAGGCTCTGCGCCTTGCCCTGGCGGACGCCGGCCTGCCCGCCTCGGCCGTCGGCTACGTCAGCGCCCACGGCACCGCCACCGACCGGGGCGATGTGGCGGAGAGCCAAGCCACCGCCGAGGTCTTGGGCGGCCAGGTACCCATCAGCTCCATGAAGAGCTACCTGGGCCACACCCTGGGCGCCTGCGGCGCCATCGAAGCCTGGTGGGCCATCGAGATGATGCATCGCAAGTGGTTCGCCCCCACCGCCAACCTCACCAGCCCCGATCCGACATGCGCATCCTTGAATCACG
>JBLNBI010000073.1:0-5873 GCA_050259815.1 Actinomycetota bacterium
CACTTGAGCCAGGCCGTGTGATACGCGACGAGCGAGTAAGCAGCGGCGTGGGATTTGTTGAAACCGTAGCCGGCGAACTTGTCGATGTAGTCGAAGATTTCGTTGGCGGTGTTCTCGTCGATGCCGTTCTTACCCGCACCCTCGACGAAGACCTGGCGCTGGATCGCCATTTCCTCGGGCTTCTTCTTACCCATGGCTCGACGCAGCATGTCGGCGCCGCCCAGTGAGTAGCCGGCCACCACCTGGGCCGTCTGCATCACCTGCTCCTGGTACACCATGATCCCGTAGGTGGTGGACAGCACCTTCTCCAGGGAAGGCGTCAGGTAGGTGACTTTCTCACGCCCGTGCTTACGATTGATGAAGCTCGGGATCAGGTCCATAGGACCCGGACGATACAAGGCGTTCAGGGCGATCAGGTCTTCCAGCCGGTCAGGCTTGGCCTGCACCAACATGTCCTTCATGCCGCGGGATTCGAACTGGAACACCGCCGTGGTGTTGGCGTTGCGGAAGACGTTTTCGTACACCGCCTGGTCGTCCAGGGGCAGCTTCTCCAACACCACGTCGCCGCCTTCGATGTTGTTGGCGAAGTCCACGGCCTCGTTGAGGATGGTCAGCGTGCGCAGGCCCAGGAAGTCGAACTTCACCAGGCCGGCTTTTTCCACGTCGTCCTTGTCGAACTGGCTTACCACCGAGTTGCTGCCATCGGCAGAGTAGAGCGGACAGAAGTCGGTCAGCTTGCCCGGCGCGATCAGCACGCCACCGGCGTGCATGCCGATATTCCGGGTCATGCCTTCCAGGCGCGTCGCCAGGTCCCACAGTTGGGAGACTTCTTCTTCGTTGTTGATACGCTCGCTGATCTGGGGCTCTTTTTCCCGGGACGTGGCGAGGTCGATGCCCAGCTCGTTGGGGATCAGCTTGGCGAACTGGTCCACGAAATTGAAGGGCAGGTCGAGCACCCGGCCCACGTCGCGGATCACGGCCTTGGCGGCCATGGTGCCGAAGGTGGCGATCTGGGAGACGCAATGGCTGCCGTACTTGTCCTTCACGTACTGAATCACCCGGTCGCGGCCTTCCTGGCAGAAGTCCACGTCGAAGTCGGGCATGGAGACCCGTTCCGGGTTGAGGAAGCGTTCGAACAGCAGCTCGTAATAGAGCGGATCCAGGTCGGTAATCAGCAGCGAATAGGCCACCAGCGAGCCGGCACCGGAACCCCGGCCCGGCCCGACGGGCACGCCGTTGTTCTTGGACCACTGGATAAAGTCGGCCACGATCAGGAAGTAGCCGGGGAAGCCCATCGACTGAATGGTCTTGATCTCGAACTCCAGCCGCTCCTCGTAACGGGGGCGCTGCTTCTCCCGTTCTTCGGGATCGGGGTAGAGATGCTCCAGACGCGCAGCCAAGCCCTTACGCGACTCGTTGGCCAGGTGGTCGTCGAGGCTGATGCCGTCCGGCGTGGGGAAGTCGGGCAGGAAGTGCTTGCCCAGGGTCACGGTCAGGCTGCATCGCTTGGCGATTTCCACCGTGTTCTCGATGGCTTCGGGGATGTCGCTGAACAGCTCGACCATCTCGGCCTGGGTCTTGAAGCACTGCTGCTCGGTGTAGGGCTTGGGCCGGCGGGTGTCGGCCAGCACGTAGCCTTCGGCGATACAGGTACGGGCCTCGTGGGCCATGAAGTCGTCCTGATCCATGAACTGGATCGGATGGGTCGCCACCACGGGCAGGTCCATGCGTCCGGCCAGCTCCACGGTCTGGGAGATCAGGCTTTCCTGCTGGGCGTTATCCCGGTTGCCGTGGGGGCGCTGGATTTCCAGGTAAAAGGCGTTGGGGAACAACTCCGTCCAACGCTTGGCCCGTTCTTCCGCCTGATCAAGCTTGCCCGCGGCCAGCAGCGGCGCCAGATCGCCCAGCGGCCCGCCGGAAAGGGCGATCAGACCGCTGTTGTCGCCATTGGCCAGCGCCTGGACGCTGATCTCGGCCCGGCCCTGGCGACGCGGCTGCAGGTAGGCGGCGGAAAGCAGCTCGCACAGGCGCAGATAGCCGGCCTTGTTCTTGACCAGGATTTGCAGCCGGGCGGCCACGTCGCGGCTGGGATCGCGAGCGTCCTCATCGCGGATCCAGGCGTCGCAGCCGATGATGGGCTTGATGCCCTTGCCCCGGGCGCCGTTGTAGAACTTGACCATGCCGAACAGGTTGGCCAGGTCGGTGATGGCCATGGCGGCCATGCCGTCCTTCTTGGCGCGCCCCAACGCATCATCGATACGGACGATGCCGTCGGTGATGGAGTATTCGGTATGGAGGCGGAGATGTACGAACTGGGGCTGAGGCATGGCGGCGTGGATTCTACCTTTCCGCCCCCATGCTCGATGGGTAATTGCCAGGCTGCGTAGGAGCGGCTTTAGCCGCGAAGCACGCTTAAATCGCGGCTGAAGCCGCTCCTACGCTGAGATCACACAGCCTTCAGCTTCGCCGCCAGGGTGGCGACGCGCTGACCCAGGTGGGCAGCGGTTTTCAGGTCGGAATCACGCATGGCATCGGCGCCCTGATCGGCGTTGGCCTGGGCCATGGCGCCGGAGAAGCTGCCCAGACGATTGAGGTCGTCCACGGAGCCGGTGCTGGAGTTGTTGCCGGGCAACAGGCCGACACCGGTCCAGATCATGCCGTGTTGGTTGGCATAAATCATCAGCTGAATCAGGGTGCCCAGCTTGTCGCCGGACTGGCTGGCGGAAACGGTGAAGCCGGCGGCCACTTTGTCCTGCCAACCGCGAGACATCCAGACCTTGGAACTGGCGTCCATGAAGGCCTTGAAGGGCGCCGAAACGCCGCCCATGTAAGTGGGCGTGCCGAAGATGATGGCATCGGCGGCATCCAGCTCGGCCCAGCCGGCGTCATCGATTTCAGCCACGTTCAACAATTTACCGGTGACGCTGGCAACGGACAGCGCCCCCTCAAGGACGGACTGGGCTTGGCGGGCGGTGTGGCCGTAGCCGCTGTGGTAGGCGATAACGATTTTGGTCATGGTGAAACCCCTGAAGATTTATGGAAATAGTTCAACAAAATTCACCATAGAATCGTGCCATATGCAGACCCAACCAAGGCCACATTCCATCGGCGATATTTTCCGAACATATCGTTTAATTTATTTCACATGAAAATCTCCCTCGACGCCCTGCAACTGCTGGATGCCATCGACGTGAGGGGCAGCTTTGCCGCTGCGGCCGAATCCTTGCACCGGGTGCCCTCCGCGGTGACCCATGCGATACGCAAGCTGGAGCAGGACCTGGCTGTCACGCTGTTCGTCCGCGAAGGCCGCCGCGCATCCCTCACCCCCGCCGGCCGCACCCTGCTGGAGGAAGGCCGTCACCTGCTCAAGGCCGCCGGCGATCTGGAATCCCGCGTCCAACGGATTGCCAAGGGCTGGGAGACCGACCTGCGACTGGCGGTGGACAACACCATCGACCTGAACGCCCTGATGCCGCTCGTAGCGGAATTCGACCGGGAACACGGCGGCACCCGCCTGCGCTTCAGCCACGAAGTGCTGGGCGGCACCTGGGATGCCCTGGTCACCGGCCGCGCCGATCTGGCCGTGGGCGCCCAAGGCGAACCGCCTCCCGGCGCAGGCATTGCCACCCACGCCTGGGGGCAATGCCGCTTCGTTTTCGCCATGACGCCGGACCACCCCCTCGCCGCGCTGCCGGAGCCCTTGCCGATCACTGAAGTCGCCCGGCATCGCATCGTCGTGATTGCCGACACTTCCCGCGAACTGCTGGCCCGTAGCGTAGGCGTTACCGGCGGCCAGGACAGCCTCACCGTGCCCAACCTGGCAGCGAAGCTGGCCGCACAGGTGGCGGGCCTCGGCGTCGGCCACCTGCCGCTGAGCGCCGCCATGGGGGAAGCAGAAGCCGGCCGGTTGGTGATCCGCGAAATCGAGGGCGGTATGCCACCAAGCCCCGTCAGCTTGGCTTGGCGCCACGGCTCCAGCGGCAAGGCCCTGGATTGGTTCCGCAAGAAACTCGCAACGGAGGCATGGACCGAGCGCCTGCTACAGCCCCTCTGAGACTCAGGCAACGGTGTAAGGATTTGAGCGCATACACGCAAAAGTTCTTACTACAATAAGTTAAGGAAAATCTGAGAACGCATGAGGTTTCAAGCCGTGCGCTACACCGACGACAGAGAAAAAAGCGCGGAATACCTTCGCCTCGCCTTGCCGCTGATGACCAAGCAGGCGGCGGGCTTGCACCCGATCAGTTACGCCGTCTGGTACGAGTACGTGGCAGGAACGAACACGGCCCTGACCGATTACCTGGATCGCCTGATGGCGGACGGCCAGGTGCTGGACGACGAACAAACCCACGCCATCCACCGTCAGTTCATCGCCGAACTGGACGAGGAAGCTGCCCGCCGGGTTGCCCAGGGGTTCCAGCAGGTCCTGGTGGACGTGGGCCGGTCAGTGGACGAGGCCGGCGACCAGGCCAGTCGTTTCGGCCACTCCCTGAAACAACTGGAATCGGATCTGCAAGATACCCCCAGCCACCGGGAAGTCCTGCAGGGAACCCGCCAGATGCAGGACACCATGGCAGTGCTCAAGGAAAACCTGGCCGAGAGCCGCCAGGAGGTGGAGCGCCTGCGCCGCGAAGTGGCCCGTGCCCGGCTGGATTCCCTCTCGGACAGCCTCACCGGTCTCATCAATCGCAAAGGTTTCGATCAAGCCCTGGAGGCTTGCCTGGCCACCAAGCCGGACAGCGAAACCGGCCCCAGCCTGCTGGTGGCGGATATCGACAACTTCAAGCAGATCAACGACAACTACGGCCACCTGTTCGGCGACCGGGTGATCCGTCTGGTGGCCGACATTCTCAAGTCCAACGTGAAGGGCAAGGACTTGGCCGCCCGCTACGGCGGCGAAGAATTCGTCGTGCTGCTACCCGACACATCCCTGGATGGCGCCAACGCCCTGGCAGAGAAGATCCGGGGCACCATCGCCGCCAGCCGCATCCGTCGACAGGACAACAATCAAACCCTGGCTACGGTGACCGCTTCCCTTGGCGTTTCCACCTATCAGCGCGGAGAATCGGCCACCGACTTTTTCGAGCGGGCCGACAAGGCGCTCTACACCTCGAAACAGCAGGGCCGCAATCGGGTTACCGTGGCACAAACTGCCAGCGAGTCAGGCCGATAGCCGGCGTCACCCCCCCCTGATTACGCTGCGTTAACCCAATCGATCAACGGCTGCCACTGGGCCTGATCCTGCCCTGCGCGGGAAGGTGAAAGATCGAAGACGGTGAGGCCGTGGGCCGCAGCCTGCACGTAGGTTTGAGTGTCGCGCAGATAGGCCGCCACCGGCAGCCCCTGACCTTCCAGAAACCGCTCCAGTTCCGCCGCCGCGCGGGTCCGCGCATCCACCCGCATGCCAACGACCGCCACGTAGGCCTGGTGTTTGCGAATCTCCTTTTCCTCGGCCAGCGCGTCGAGGAAATCCTTGGTGGCGAGGATGTCGAAGATGGAAGGCTGGAGCGGCACGATCACCCGATCCACCAGCTTCAATACCTGCCCCAACCGCTTGCCGTGCAGGCCGGCCGGCGTATCCAGAATGGCATGGGTGGTGCCCTTGGGCGGACGAGCGGGCTTGTCTTCTTCCACCTCCCAGGTGCCGATGGGCGGCAGGGCCGGGGAGCGCAGCTTGAGCCATTCGCGGGCCGATTGCTGGCGATCGATGTCGCCCAGCATCACCTTGTGGCCCTGACGGGCGAAGTAACCGGCCAGATTGGTGGCCAAAGTGCTTTTCCCCACACCGCCTTTGGGATTGGCAATCAGGAAGGACTTCATGGGTTATCCACTCCGAATGTCGACGGGCCGGAAGCATACCCCGAAGCCAGTAT
>JBLNBI010000074.1:0-2601 GCA_050259815.1 Actinomycetota bacterium
GAAGCCGTATTGCTGGGGCTGTCCGGGCAGTCCAAGTCCTTGTCCGAATACCGGGGCAAGCCCCTCATCATCAACGTCTGGGCAAGCTGGTGCGCTCCCTGCCGGGCGGAAATGGGCTCCCTGGACCGGCTGGCCCAGCGCTACGGCGGCAAGCACTTCAACGTGATCGGCATCTCCACCGACGATTACCGGGATCGGGCCATGATGGCGCTGCGGCAATCGGGCATCAGCTTCCCCAACTACATCGACAGCAAGCTGATGATGGAGAACATGCTCGGGGCCGACCGCATCCCCTTGACCCTGCTGGTGGACGCCCAGGGCAAGGTGCTGGCCAAGGTCTACGGCTCCAAGCAATGGGATAGCCCGGAAGCCCTGGACATGATCCAGAAGACCTTCCGCATCAAGTTCTAGATTGTCCGCCGGGCGCCCGAATGCCCGGCGGATTGCCTTACTCGTCCTAGTAGGCGGCCATGATGACCTCGATCTCCGGCCGGCATTCGACGAAGGACGAGACCAGTTCCGGGTCGAAGCTCTCTTAGCTGACAAGAAAAGCCGTCATATCCGGCTTCTCTCACCCGTCATGAAACTATGTTTTGATCAGTGGTGGGGCCGGTAAATCGGGGTGGGATGATTTTGGGCTCGGATGATTCCGAAAATCGCCTCGGGATGCGGGAAGCGATGTTTCAAGGGGCAAAATTGAACCCCTCGACGGCGGGAGACAAAGCGTTGGCAAGCCTCAGCGGGTCAGAACCTTGACATGCCCCATCGGGGCAGGTTATTACTTCTGAAGTTGCGGGTTCTTTGATAAATCTCCTTGCCAAAACAAGAATGACGGAGAAAGCATGATTCGAATTGTCATCGCTGATGACCACGGAATGATGCGTGCCGGCCTCAAACAAATTGTGGCCAGCACCAACGATATCGTTGTCGTAGGGGAGGCGACTCAGGGCAACGAGGTGCTGGAACTGGTCCGGACCATGCAATTCGACGTGCTGCTTCTGGACCTGAACATGCCCGGCCCGAGCGGCGTCGATCTAATCATGCGGGTTCGCCAGGAGCGGCCTGCTCTCCCAATCCTCGTGCTGTCCATGCATAACGAAGGGCAGTTCGTTTCCCGCTCCCTGAAGGCGGGGGCCTCGGGCTACGTGACCAAGGACAGCGAGCCGGGCATCCTGATTTCCGCGGTCCGCAAGCTTTCCACCGGCGACCGCTTCATCGACCCCAGCCTGGTCAACCAACTGGTCTTCGAGCCCATGGCCAAGATCGACCAGCCCCACCTGACGCTCAGCAACCGGGAGTATCAGGTCCTGCAGATGTTCGTGCAGGGCAAGACGGTCACCCAGATGGCCAAGGCCCTCCAGCTCAGCGCCAAGACGGTCAGTACCCACAAGAGCCACATCAAGGAAAAGCTCGGCATCCAGGGCGATGCCGACCTGATCCGCTACGCCATCGATCACCGCCTGTAGGCGGCTGCCTTTCCGGACCGGCGGGCTCATCCGCCGGCTTGTTCCGGCACGTCGCCACTCCTGTTTCCGGATGGGTGCAACGCTGTAACGATCCGAGGCGACCACAAATTCCTTAAAGAGTTCCTAGGGTTCCCGCGTAGTTCCCGATAGGGCGATTCCTATATCCAATATCGCATAACAGCTACCCTTTTCGGCATAGATATGCCTAGTGGATTGTCTAGTATGATCAATGGGTTAGTGTGGGTGGCGGTAAATGGATTATGGGCGACCTGTCGCGCAAGCCACATACTACCGTTGTGGATACGGATGCGTATGGCAGAAATGTCTTAGGCAAAAATCAGCCGCCGCCGATTTACCTGACATAACCCCAATGACAACATGGCTTCACAACAGAGTGGAACAGTGCAAATCAGGGGGTCAATATGAAGGTAATGATCGTATGCGCATGCGAAGAAGTCCGGGAACAACTGGTTAAGAGCATTCCCGTTTCCCAGGTTGACGAAGTGATCGAGGCGAGCGGAATGCTGAGCGCCCTGTGGTATGCCAAGGTCCATCGGCCGGACCTCATCGTCATCGATCTGCTGGCTCCCGACTGCTGCGGCATGCAGCTTACCGACCTCCTCAAGCGCCTCTGTCCCGACGCCCGCCTTTGGCTCACCACCGAGACGGCCGTTTCCAACGTCTCCCGCAGTCTTCAGGCGATCGAGAGCTATCGGTTCCTCTAAAGAGCAAGTCCAGACCTGCGGCATTTTGCGCTGCGGGCAGGGCCTTGTCGTCCCCGGCCGGGACAGGATCGCTTGATCCGGTAGGGCTGGGGTACCTGAACCACCGTTCATCGCCGGAAGACAGACATGGAAAACGGAATCGCCATGCCCGCCTGGCTGCACCAGGGCGGGACCATCGAACGCATTTCTGCCCTCGAAAGGAGTGCCGGGAGCGTTCAAGCCTGGTGGCTGAGGTTCGGCCCCCCATTGCCCGGGCAACACCTGGTGCATCGGGGCGAAAAGGCGTCGGCGGCCGCTGCCGATGCTGACATCACCTTCTTTTGAGAACCCCCGGAGGATCTATGGCCAAGAACATCATGATCGTGGACGACTCCGCCTCGTTGCGGCAGGTAGTCGGCATCGCCCTGAGG
>JBLNBI010000075.1:0-2536 GCA_050259815.1 Actinomycetota bacterium
CGGAAGACCTGGCCATCCTCGGTTACGTCGGCGATGGCGTTGATCAACTGGCGGCCGAGTCGGGTGAAGAAGTCGAAATTGGAAATGGACTTCAACCCGGACTTTTCACCGTCGGTATCCCCATCTTCGGGATAAACGAAGATCAGATCGATGTCCGAGGAAACATTCAGTTCCCGCCCGCCCAGCTTGCCCATGCCGATCACGATCATGTCCTGGACGGCTCCGTCGGCATTGCGCGGAGTGCCGTAGCGGGCCACCAGGCTTTGGGTCAGCACGGTCTGGGCGGTCTGCACCGCCAGCTCGGCGATCAGGCTCAGTACGCCGGTGACTTCGGCCAAGGGCGCGAGTTCCCCCAGGTCTCGCAGGGCGATCCAGGCGTAGGCCCATTGTTTGAAGCGGCGCAGGACAGGCTTCAGCGTGTCCTCCGTGGGCGCCTCGGCGGCGAGCCAGGCGCGCAGGTCTTCCTCCTTGGGCGGCCGTTGCCAGCACTGCTCGATGGTGTCGCGAAGGGCAGGACGGGCCTGGAATAGCCGGGACAAGTAGCGGGAGGCGGGAAGCAGGTCGTCGATGGTCGGCATGTATGTGGAATGAAACAGTAGGCAAAGGCCGGGAAGTGGGAGGGCGGGGTGGGGTAAAATTCGCGGCCATTTTCAACGGCCAGGCACCTTTAAGCCCTGCCTTCCGAGCAGGTCATTCTAGCTTTTGGCGATACGCCGCAATCCATGTCCCCTCAGCCCCCGCGCCTCAGGCGCTTCCTGCGCCTTGCCGATCCCCGGCGTTTCCCTTCGCTGCTGCGTGCCCTCTGGGCCCGGCGCTGGGCGCGGGCCGTTGCGTGGTCGGTGCTGGGCGTGTATTTCATCTTCGGTGCCCTGGTGCTGGTGCTGCGCTACGCCGTTCTGCCCCATATCGACGCCTATCGGCCCGACCTGGAGGGGGCCCTGACCAAGGCCGTCAAGCTGCCGGTCAGCATCCAGCGGATCGAAGCGGATTGGGATGGGCTGCGGCCTCGTCTCACCCTATCGGGCCTCGATATTCGCGACAAGGCCCAGCGCCCGGCCCTGAGCTTCGATCGGGTGCAGGCGGTGCTCGGCTGGTCGTCCGTCCTGCTGCTGGAGCCCCACTTCTACCGTCTGGAAATCGTGGCGCCCCAGCTCGCCGTGCGCCGGGATGCCCAGGGCCACCTGTTCGTGGCCGGCCTGCAAGTGGAAACCCAGGGCAATGAGCCGGGCCTGCCTGACTGGCTGCTGCGCCAGCATCAGGTGGTGGTACGGGATGCGGCCGTGAGTTGGACCGACGAGCAGCGGGGCGCGCCGACACTGACGTTCTCCCAGCTCAATTTCAACCTGATCAACGGCCTCACCGGCCACCGCTTCGGTTTCACCGGGCAACCCCCTGCCTCCATGGCCTCCCGTCTGGAGATTCGCGGCGATCTCCGCGGCGGCGAGTTGGCTGACCTGGAAAGCTGGAGCGGTCAGGTTTATGTGGAAACGGACCACGCCGACCTGGCCGTGTGGCGCACCTGGGTCGATTACCCCGTCGATCTGCCCCGGGGCAGCGGCGGCCTGCGCCTATGGCTGGACGTGACCAAGGGCCAGCCTTCCGGCGTGACGGCCGATCTGTCTTTGCAGGACGTGACCGTGCGCTTGGCCAAGGACCTGCCCACCCTGGAACTCAGGCGCCTTCAGGGGCGGCTTCATGGCAAGCAGTTGGAAGATGGCTTCCAGGTGGCGAGCACCGGCCTCACCCTGGCCACCGCCGACGGCATTCGTATCGAGCCCCTCAACACCAAACTGCGTTGGCAGGCGAAGTCTGGCGAGTTCAGCACCAACCGGCTGGATCTGGATCAGTTGGTCCGCTTCGCCGCCCACCTGCCTTTGCCCCAGGAACTGCGGGATGGCCTCGCCAAGCACAACCCGAAGGGACGCCTGACCGATTTCCGCATGGAGTGGAACGGTAGCGACCGTCCCTTCGAGCATTACAAGGCCAGCGGCCGCATGGACCGTTTGTCCTGGCAGGGGGAAGGCGCCATCCCCGGCGCCGCAGGTATTTCCGGCAGCATCGACGGTAACGAGAAGGGGGGGCGCATCACCCTGACGGGCCGGGACGGTAGCGTGGATCTGCCGGCGGTGTTCACCGAATCCCGCATTCCCTTCCAATCCCTGGATGCCGACATCAGCTGGAAGCGTTCCGGCGCCGATTTCCAGGTGTCCCTGGATAAGGCGGCTTTGCGCAGCCACGATGCGGAAGGCACGGTCAGGGGGACGTATCGCAACGGCCCCGGCGTCGCAGGCACCATCGACCTGGATGCCCAACTGAGCCGCGCCGAGGCCCCCGCCGTGTGGCGCTATCTGCCCAAGGTCGTGGGGGCCGACGTGCCTGCCTGGCTCAAGGAGGCCCTCGTGGCCGGCCAGGCCGAAAACGTGACCCTCAAGCTCAAGGGCGATCTGGACCGGTTCCCCTTCAACGACGGCTCCGGCACCTTCCTGATTCGTGGCCGCATTCACAACGGCATCCTCAACTACGGTGCCGGCTGGCC
>JBLNBI010000076.1:0-13356 GCA_050259815.1 Actinomycetota bacterium
GCGGCCAGGGAGTTGGCGACAGCCAGGCCCAGGTCGTTATGGCAGTGAACGGACCACACCACCTTGTCGGAATTGGGCACCCGCTCGATCAGCTGCCGCAGGGTCTCGGCAAACTGATAGGGGATGTTGTAGCCGACGGTGTCCGGCACGTTGATGGTGGTGGCTCCGGCCTTGATGACTTCCTCGAAAATGCGGCAGAGGAAATCCAGTTCGGAGCGACCCGCGTCCTCGGCGGAAAATTCGACGTTATCGGTGTACTCCCGGGCCCAGCCGATAGCCTTGACCGCCTGCTCAACCACCTGGTCCGGGGTCATCCGCAGCTTCTTTTCCATGTGGATGGGGCTGGTGGCGATGAAGGTATGGATACGGCCCGACTTGGCCGGCTTGATGGCCTCGCCTGCCTTGCGGATGTCGTTCTCGTTGGCCCGGGCCAGGGAACAGACAGTGGAGTCCTTGATGGTCTGGGCGATGGAGTGGATGGCGTCGAAATCCCCCGGGGAGGCCGCTGCAAAGCCGGCCTCGATCACATCGACCCGCATGCGCTCCAACTGGCGGGCGACGCGCAGCTTCTCTTCCTTGGTCATGGAGGCGCCGGGACTCTGTTCGCCGTCGCGCAGGGTGGTGTCGAAAATGACCAGACGTTCTTTCATCTTTTGCTCCGAATGGAAAATTGCCACAGTGACTGCCTAGCGGGGGGCAATCGACCGAAAATTGCTCAGAGTGGTATTGTATGAGGTTTGCCGCCTGTAGGCTCCGGCCATTCTTCCAAGCCTTCCGATAATCCATGCGAATACTGCTCGTTGAAGACGATGCCCTCCTGGCGGACGGCCTGTCCCGTGCGCTGCGCCAATCCGGCTACCTGGTCGAAACGGCGGCCGACGGCAGAACGGCGGACCGCTGGCTCGAATCCGAAGAATTCGACCTGACCATCCTCGACCTCGGCCTCCCCGGCCTGGACGGCAGCGAAGTACTGCATCGCCTCCGGGCCCGGAAGCAGCGCACCCCGGTGCTGGTGCTGTCCGCCCGGGATGCCCTTGAAGAGCGGGTGCGCGTTCTCGACCTGGGCGCCGACGACTACGTGGTCAAACCCGTCGCCCTGGTGGAACTGGAAGCCCGGGTCCGCGCCCTGATCCGGCGCGGCCAGGCATCCCCCGATCCGACCATCACCCTGGGCCGCCTCACCCTGGACACCGTCGGCAAACGGGCCTGGCTCGACAGCGAGGCCCTCGACCTCACGGCCCGGGAATGGTCCGCCCTCGAATTCCTGGCGCAGCGGGTCAACCGCATCGTCAACAAGGAACAGATCATGCAATCCCTCTACGGCTGGGAGGAGGACATCACCCCCAACGCCGTGGAGAAGTTCATTTCCCGCCTGCGTTCCAAACTGGAGCCGGCGGGCATCGTCATCCGCACCGTGAGGGGCCTGGGCTATTACCTGGAGAAGCCGGTCGGGGACGATGGCTCGGCCTAGCCTGCGCCTCCAACTCCTGCGCCGGCTGTTGCCGGCCATGCTGGCACTGCTCGTCGCCGGCGCCGCGATGGCCTACTGGGTAGCCCTGCGTAGCGCCACCCTGGCCTACGACCGCTCACTCCTCGATGCCGCGCTCGCCATTTCCGAGCAGACCCGCATCGTCGATGGGCAATTTCAGCTGAAGCTGAGCCCCCAGGCCAAGGCAGTTCTGCTCACCGACAAGTTCGACCGCATCTATTTCGCGGTCCGGGGGCCGACCGGCGAATTAATCGACGGCGAGCCCGGCCTCCCCGTCCCCTCGTCCACCAACCTGGAGCGCCTGCAAGCCGAAGGGCGCGTCTACTACGATGGCCAGCTAGGCGGCCAACCTATCCGCCTAGCGGTACTGCGGGCTGACAAAGGCGGCGACACCCTCACCTTCATGGCCGCCGAAACCCAGGTTAAGCGCAACGCCCTGGTGCGGGAAATCCTCTTCGGCATGCTCTTCCCGGAATTGCTCCTGGTCGCCGCTGCCCTGGCGGTAGTGTGGTTCGGCATCCGGTCCGGCCTGAAGACCCTGACCGGCCTTCGTCAGGAACTCGCCGGCCGCTCCCACGCCGATCTTCGCCCGATTACCGCCGTGGTACCGGACGAGATTCAGCCGGTCGTGGAGGAAATCAACGAGCTGATGCAGCGCCTCGATCGCTCCCTATCCAGCCAGCGGCATTTCGTCTCCGACGCCGCTCACCAACTGCGGACCCCCATCGCCGCTCTCCAGGCCCAGGTCGAGGTTGCCCTGCGGGAAGCCAGCCAGGACAAGCGCCGCCAGTTGGAAGGCATCCTCGCCGCCGCCCACCGTTTATCCCATCTGGTCGACCAGTTGCTGGCCCTGGCCCGGGCCGAGCCCTCGCAGTTGCAGCCTTACCCGGAGATCGCCCTGGAAACGCTTATCCATGGCATCGCCGAGACATGGCTGCCCCGGGCCATCGAAAAAGGGATCGACCTGGGATTCGACCTGAACCCCACGACGGTCCGAGGCAACACCGTGCTCCTACAGGAATTGATCGCCAATCTGGTGGATAACGCCCTTCGCCACACGCCCGCCGGCGGTGCGGTTACGGTTTCCTGCGGCAAGAGGGGCGGGCAGGCGTGGCTGACGGTGGAAGACAGCGGCCCCGGGGTTGCGCCCGACGAGCGAAAGAAGGTATTCGAGCGCTTCTACCAGTCCCCGGACAGCCTGAGCGATGGCTGCGGGCTGGGGCTGGCCATCGTCGATCAGATTGTCCGCCAGCATGGCGGCAACGTAGGCATCGACCAGTCCCCGACCTTGGGCGGGGCACTGATCCGGATCAGTTTGCCGTAGGCGGCTTTTTGCGGCCGAGACTGAAGACTGCCAGGACATAGCCCGACAGACCGTAGAGGACAAAGAAGCCGAACAGGGTCACCTCGGGCCGCAGCGCCAGGAGGGCGAAGCCCAGGGCAATGGCCGCCACCACGAAGAAGGGCACGCTCTTCCTGAGGTTGATGTCCTTGAAGCTGTAGTAGCGGATATTGGAAATCATGGTAACGCCGGCAAAGATGGTCAGGACACAGGCGATCCATGTCACCTCGCTCCCCGCCACGCCGATTGTCAGCATGACCCACACGAACCCTGCCACGAGCGCGGCAGCAGCCGGCGAAGGCAGCCCCTGGAAGAAGCGCTTGTCCACAACCTCCAGGGTGGTGTTGAACCGGGCCAGGCGCAGGGCGGCACCGGCACAATAGATGAACGCCGCGATCCAGCCCAGGCGCCCCATGTCCTTCAGGGCCCACTCGTAGATCACCAGGGAAGGCGCCGCCCCGAAGCTCACCATATCAGAGAGGGAGTCGTATTCGGCGCCGAAGGCCGACTGGGTATGGGTGAGGCGGGCAACCCGCCCATCCAGCCCGTCCAGGACCATGGCGAAGAAAACGGCAATCGCTGCCCTCTCAAAATCCCCCTGCATGGCCTGGACGATGGCGAAGAAGCCACAGAACAGGGCAGCGGTCGTAAAGAGGTTCGGGAGGATGTAGATACCCCGGCGCTTGAGCTCGGGGTTGAAGAGCACCTTGCGGGGCTTGAGTTCCGTCATGGGGTAAAACTAAGAGAGTTCGGCCAGCACAGTGCTGGAAGCATACACCTTTTCGCCGATGACGACCTTCACTTTGGCGTCCAACGGCAGATAAAGATCCACCCGGGAACCGAAACGGATGAACCCGTAGCGCTCACCCCGGACCAGCTTGTCGCCGGCGCCGACGTAATTGAGGATGCGGCGGGCAACGAGACCGGCGATCTGGACGCAGGTGACATCCTGGCCGTCGGGAGTCTTCAGGTGCAGGGCGCAACGCTCATTATCCAGGGACGCCTTGTCCAGGGCCGCGTTCACGAAGCCGCCCGGCTTGTACCAACGCTCCATCACGGCCGCATCCAGAGGCGAGCGGTTGGAATGGACGTTGAAGACGTTCATGAAGACGCTGACCTTGAGGGCCCGGCGCTCCAGGTAGGGATCATCGGCCTCTTCGACCACGATGACCCGGCCATCGGCCGCCGAAACCACGCTTTTCGGGCCACCAGCGATAAGACGCGGAGGATCCCGGAAGAACTGGACACAGAATACGAAGATCAGCCAGACCGGCAGAGACCACGCACCGGCAAAGATGGTCAGAAGCACGGCCAGAACAAGAGAACCGGCAATGAAAGGCCAGCCTTCCTTGGCAATGATCGGATGCGGATAGTTCATCTATACCCCTAAAAGCTTTTGGGCGGGTCAGAAACCGACACCGCCCAAAGCAAAGGCAGAGCTAGGCGCGAGCGTGCTGACAGCACTTTAGTACGGCAAGCCCGAGCAACGCCGCTCTGTCGAGCATGCGCCCGTTATTAGTTCTTGGTTTGGTCGACCAGCTTATTCTTCTTGATCCACGGCATCATGTCGCGCAGCTTTTCGCCGACCTGCTCGATGGGGTGAGCGGCGGTCAGACGGCGGCGGGCGGTCATGGACGGGTAGTTGGTGCGGCCTTCCAGGATGAACATCTTGGCGTATTCGCCGGTCTGGATGCGCTTCAGGGCGTTGCGCATGGCCTTGCGGGATTCCTCGTTGATGACTTCGGGGCCGGTCACGTACTCGCCATACTCTGCGTTGTTGGAGATGGAGTAGTTCATGTTGGCGATGCCGCCTTCGTACATCAGGTCGACGATCAGCTTCAGCTCGTGCAGGCACTCGAAGTAGGCCATTTCCGGAGCGTAGCCGGCTTCCACCAGGGTCTCGAAGCCCATCTTGACCAGCTCGACGGCGCCGCCGCACAGAACGGCCTGCTCGCCGAAGAGGTCGGTCTCGGTCTCTTCACGGAAGTTGGTCTCGATGACGCCACCCTTGGTGCCGCCGTTGGCAGCAGCGTAGGAGAGGGCGATGTCCTTGGCCTTACCGGTCTTGTCCTGGTAGACAGCGATCAGGGAAGGCACGCCGCCACCCTTCAGGTATTCGGAGCGGACGGTGTGGCCAGGGCCCTTGGGGGCGACCATGATGACGTCCAGGTCGGCGCGGGGCACCACCTGGTTGTAGTGCACGTTGAAGCCGTGGGCGAAAGCCAGGGCGGCGCCCTGCTTCATGTTCGGGGCGACTTCCTTGTTGTACACCTCGGGGATGTTCTCGTCCGGCAGGAGGATCATGACCACGTCGGCGGCCTTCACGGCCTCGGCGATCTCGGCGACCTTGAGGCCGGCGCCTTCAGCCTTGGACCAGGAAGCGCCGCCCTTGCGCAGGCCGACGGTGACATTCACGCCGGAATCCCGCAGGTTCTGGGCGTGGGCATGGCCCTGGGAACCGTAACCGACGATGGTGACCTGCTTGCCCTTGATGAGGGAGAGATCGGCGTCCTTGTCGTAATAAACTTTCATGAAATCCTCGTATTGAACAGATAGTTAGACTTTGAGAATGCGGTCGCCGCGGCCGATGCCGCAAACGCCGGTACGCACGGTTTCCAGGATCAGGCCGGCATCGATGGCCGCGATGAAGGAATCCAGTTTGGCGCTGGCACCGGTCAGCTCGATGACGTAGGTAGACTCGGTGACATCGATGACGCGGCCGCGGAAGATGTCGGCCATACGCTTCATCTCCTCGCGATCCTTGCCGGTGGCCCGCACCTTGATGAGCATGAGCTCCCGCTCGGAGTGGGCGGCTTCGGACAGGTCCACCACCTTGACCACATCAACCAGCTTGTTGAGCTGCTTGGTGATCTGCTCCAGGACGTCGTCGGAACCGCGGGTCAGGATGGTCATGCGGGACAGGGACGGGTCCTCGGTGGGAGCCACGGTCAGGGATTCGATATTGTAGCCCCGGGCGGAGAAGAGGCCCGCCACGCGGGACAGGGCGCCGGCTTCGTTTTCCAGCAGGACGGAAATGATATGTCGCATATTGTTTTCTCCCCCCTTACAGGTCTTCGGCCAGGATCATCTCGGTCAGCCCCTTGCCGGCGGCGACCATCGGGAAGACGTTGGCGGTGGGATCGATGATGAAGTCCATGAACACCAGCCGGTCCTTGTACTCGGTGAAGGCCTGGCGCAGGGCCGGCTCAACGTCCTCCGGTTTCTCGATCTTCATGCCCACGTGGCCATAGGATTCGGCCAGCTTCACGAAGTCGGGCAGCGAGGTCACGTAGGACTGGGACTAGCGCTTGGAATAGAACATCTCCTGCCACTGGCGGACCATGCCGAGCATGCCGTTGTTCAGGTTGATGATCTTGAGGGGCAGGCCGTACTGCTTGCAGGTGGACAGCTCCTGGATGTTCATCTGGATGGAGCCTTCGCCGGTAATACAGGCGACCTGCGCGTCCGGATTGGCCATGAGGACACCCATGCCGTAGGGCAAGCCGACGCCCATGGTGCCCAGACCGCCGGAATTAATCCAGCGCCGGGGCTTGTCGAACTTGTAGTACTGGGCCGCGAACATCTGGTGCTGGCCCACGTCGGAGGTGATGTAGGCGTCGCCGCCGGTAACTTCGTAGAGCTTCTCGACCACGTACTGGGGCATGATCAGGTCGCTCTGCTTGTAGCGCAGGCTGTCGCGGCTGCGCCACTCGTCGATCTGCTTCCACCAGTCGCCCACGGCAGCCTTGTCGGTCTTGAAGCTGCTGTCCATGAGCTTGAGCATTTCGTCCAGGACATCCGGCACATTGCCGACGATGGGAACATCCACCTTCACCCGCTTGGAGATGGAGGAGGGATCGATGTCGATATGGATGATCTTGCGCGGCTCGTCGCCGAAATGGTCCGGATTGCCGATGACGCGGTCGTCGAAGCGGGCGCCAACGGCCAGGATCACGTCGGCGTAGTGCATGGCCATATTGGCTTCGTAGGTGCCGTGCATGCCCAGCATGCCCACGGACTGGCGATCGGTGGCCGGGTAGCCGCCAAGGCCCATGAGGGTGTTGGTCACCGGGAAGTCCAGCTTGCGGGCCACTTCGGTGAGCTTGTTGGCGGCATCGGACAGGATCACGCCGCCGCCGGCGTAGATGATCGGGCGCTTGGCTTCCTGCAGCAGCTGGACGGCCTTCTTAATCTGCCCCAGGTGGCCCTTGACCACCGGGTTGTAGGAGCGCATCTGGACGGTCTTGGGATACTCGAATTCGCACATCTGGGCGGTGACATCCTTCGGGATATCCACGACCACGGGGCCCGGACGACCGGTGGCGGCTATGTGGAAGGCCTTCTTGATGGTGGAGGCCAGATCCTTGACGTCCTTCACCAGGAAATTGTGCTTGACGCAGGGCCGGGTAATGCCGACGGTGTCGCATTCCTGGAAGGCGTCCTGGCCGATGTAGGCGGTCGGCACCTGGCCGGTGAGCACCACCATGGGAACGGAATCCGAGTAGGCGGTGGCGATGCCGGTGATGGTATTGGTCACGCCGGGACCGGAAGTGACGAGGGCCACACCAACTCGCTGGGAAGAACGGGAATAGGCATCGGCGGCGTGCACCGCAGCCTGCTCGTGGCGGACCAGGATGTGCTTCACTTGGTCCTGCTTGAACAAGGCATCATAAATGTGGAGTACGGAACCGCCGGGGTAGCCGAATACGTAGTCCACCTTTTCTTCCTGCAGGCACCTGATTACAATTTCTGCACCGCTGATCATGTTATTTCGCCCAATAAAGCTGTTGCCTGAAAAACCTGTAACCTTAATCGACTGACCTCTATCGGTCAAGGCGCAGCGCCATAACCATAAGCATTTCAAGGGCTTCCAACGGGGAGACACTGTCCTGGCTTCACCTAACGAACTGTCGTACTTTCTGGAATCGGTCGAGCGCCGCGCATTCAAGCAGGCAATGTTCGCCGTCCGCGACGAGGAAGCCGCCCTCGACGTGGTCCAGGACAGCATGATGAAACTTGCCGAGAAATATGGAGACCGGCCGAGCGAGGAATTGCCCATGCTTTTCCAGCGCATTCTCCAGAACACCATCCGGGACTATTACCGGCGCACCAAGGTCCGCTCCATGTGGACTACCGTATTCTCCGCCTTCACCTCCGACGACGAAGAGGATCATGATCCCCTCGACACCCTCGAAACCGAGGATGCCGCAAAGTTTGCAGCCAGCCCGGAAGCCCAGGTTTCCCAGGCCCAGGTGATGGCGACCATTGAAGAGGAAATCGGGAAGCTTCCCGCCCGTCAACGGGAAGCCTTCCTCATGCGTTACTGGGAAGACATGGATGTGGCCGAAACCGCGGCTGCGATGGGCTGCTCAGAAGGCAGCGTCAAGACCCATTGCTCGCGTGCTACCCACGCGTTGGCGGCAGCCCTGGCTGCCAAAGGAATCAAGCTATGACCGAAGACCGCTTCGCTTACCGCGTCCGGCAGGCCCTGAACCATGGCTTGCAGGATATTTCGCCCGCCACCTCCCGGCGGCTCGAGGCCGCCCGGCACCTTGCCCTGTCGCGCCAGAAGCAAACTGCACCGCAGCTTTCCCTGGCGGCCGCGGGTTTTGGCCACGGCAGCATCAGCTTCGGTTCCTCCGCCCCTCTCGTGAAACAGGCCCTGGCCATCCTCGCCCTCCTCCTGGGCATGTGGATCGCGTTCTATTGGCACAGCCACCAGTACATCACCGAACTGGAAGAAGTGGATAGCGCCCTGCTCTCCGACGACCTGCCGCCGGAGGCTTTTCTTGACCAGGACTTTGTCGAATGGCTAAACGATTCCTCGGCGGAATAGCGCTCTGTGCCTGCCTGATGGCGCCGGTGTGGGCGGATACGCCAACCACCACAGTCATCGGCACGCCCCCCCAGCCCACCTGGAGCCAGCTCACGCCCCAGGAGCGCACCGTTCTCACCCCCCTCGGCAGCGAGTGGGACAGGATGGAAAACTACCGCCGCAAGAAGTGGCTGGGCATCGCCGAGCGCTTTTCCAGGATGACCCCCGAAGAGCAGCGGCGGGTCCAGGAACGCATGCGTGAATGGGCCATGATGACCCCCGAGCAGCGGGCCAAGGTGCGCGACAGCTACAAGGAATTCAAGCAATTGCCGCCGGAGAAGAAGCAGGTCGTGAAGGAGAAGTGGGAAACCTATTCAAAGCTCCCCGAAGAGGAGAAGGCCAAGCTCAAGCAGGGCAAGGCCGGCGCCAAGGCCGCCGACCAAGCCACTGCCGGAGCCCCTCTGGAACAACCCCCGGCCGCGACGCCGCCAACGACCGCAGCTACGCCAGCAACTCCCGCCGCAGAAGCCCCCAAACCTTGATGACTTCAAAATATCCTGGCATGCCTCGCCTCCTGGCGAGCATGCTGTATGAAACCCTGGTCGTGGCCGCAATCCTGTTGATCGGCTTCCTGCTCCCCCAGATCGTGCTTTCCGGCTTTGGCTTCATGGCACCCGGAAAAATCCTGTGGATACACGTTTTCGCACTGCTGCTGGTGTATTTCACCTGGTTCTGGCTGCACGGGGGCCAGACCTTGGCCATGAAAACCTGGAAACTGCGCATCGTGAACACCGACGGCGGACAACTCCGCCCCTTGCAGGCGGTGCTGCGCTACCTGGCCGCCTGGCCCAGCATCGCCCTGTTCGGCATCGGCATCCTGTGGGCCCTGGTCGACAAGGACAGGCAATTCCTCCATGACCGGATCGCCGGCACCCGGGTCATCTTCGACGCCAACTAAGGCTTAGCGCCGCTCCACCCACCACAGCATCCCCATGGCCGCGACCAGGAACAAAGCCGAAGGAGCGGCGGCACTGGCGAAAGGCGGCCAGGCATTGATGACGCCAAGGCTGGAGAACAGGCCGTTCAGCATGTGGAACAGGATGCCCACCATCACTCCCCCGAAAATCTTCAGGCTGACGCCGCCGACCCGGTTGTAGGAATAGCCGAAAGGCAGGGCGAGGGCCACCATGACCAGGGCCGCCAAGGGATAGATGAGCTTCTTCCAGATGGCGATCTCGTAACGTTCGGTCTTCTGCTTGTTTTCGTAGAGATGCCGGGTGTAGTTGAAGAGGCCGTATAGCGACATGCGTTCCGGCGCCACCATGAGGACGGACAGCAGATCCGGATTGATGGCCGATCGCCACTCCATGGAATCCCGCTTCTCGACGCGAGCGCTATCCCCCTCCAGAACCATGCTGACCACGCCGCTGAGGTTCCAGTGGTCGGGCGGAATGAACTCTCCCTGTTGAGCATCGGTGACCGACTCCAGGGCATTGGACTCATCGAAACGGTAGATACGCACGCCTTCCAGGCGGGCATCGGCCGTGGCCGTCCGGATATTGATGAAGCTGCGGCCGTCCTTGACCCAAAGCCCGGTATTGAAGCCCTGGAGGGCGATGACGTTGGCCATCGCCCGGGCGCGCAGCTCCTGGGCCATGCGCTCCGAAAAGGGCATGACGCCCTCGCCGACCAGCAGGGTCAGCAGCGCCAGCAAGCCAGCCACCTTGAACAGGGTCATGAGCAGATCCCGCGTAGCCAGGCCGGAAGCCCGCAGGACGGTGATTTCCGAATGGCGCGCCAGGGCGGACAGGGAATAAAGGGCACCGATCAGGGCGGCAATGGGAATCAGCTCGTACACCCGCCCTGGCAGGCTGAGCAGCACGAACAGCAAGGCGTGCATGAACTGGTAACCGCCCTTGCCGACACTTCTCAGTTCGTTGATCAGATCGAAAAAGCTGAACAGCGCAAGGAAAGCCGCCAGCACGAGGAAAATGGCGGCGAAGGATTCGCGCATCAGGTAGCGCTCGTAGAGCTTCAAGCGCATCATCGGACGCTCCGTTGCCAGGGCATGCGCGCCATCACCCGCCGGTAGAACAGCAGTCCAAGAGGCACCAGCATGAGGGCATGCACCGCCCACACCCCGATCCAGAAGGAGAGCTTGCCCTGGGCGACCCAGGCCTGGCTCATGGAAATCAGGTTGCTATAGATGGCGTAGATGAGGATGGCGATGAGCATATTGGCCGACCGTCCCGCCCGCGGATTCACGAAAGAGAGGGGAATAGCCAGCAGCCCCAGGATCAGGGCGGAAATTGGCATGCCGATACGCCACAGCAGCTCGCCGCGACTGGCATCGCTATCGTCCCGGATCAGGTCCCACAGGGGCGTGCGGTTGGGCGCCCCGTCCGCCGGCTTGGCCTTGGCGTCCTCGGTGCGGAAGGCGTAGCGCTCGAACTCCATCACCTTGAATTCCGGCGTACCGGGTTCAACCTCGTAGCGCCGGCCATTTTCCAGGACCATGAAGCGGTCGCCGTTGGCGGCGTATTCCTGGTGCCCGGAGGCGGCCATCACCACCCCGAGCTTGCCCTGGAGCATGGAAGTGACAAAGACATTCTTGACCTGGCTCGCATCGTTGGCCAGCGCCTCCACGAACACCACCCTCTCGCCCTTCTTGGCCTCCCGGAAGGCGCCCGGGGAAACCTGGGAAGCGTCATTGCGTGTACTGAGGCGTTCGCGATATTCCGCACTCTTGTAATTGGCCCAGGGAGACAGGAAAGCGGATAAAAGGGCAATGGCCAGGACCACCGGTAAAGAGAATTTCATTACCGGCCGGACCCAGGCGGTGAGCGGCTGTCCGCAGGAAAACCACACCGCCATCTCGGAATCCCGGTAAGCCCGGGAAAGACTGAGCAAAATAGCAACAAACAGCGTCAGAGACAGCAGGACGGGCATGAAATTGAGGGACGCGAAACCCAGGAGCACCAACACCGCCTCCGGCGCGACCCGGCCGCCCGCCGCATCATTCAGCAGGCGGATAAGCTGAGTCGAAGTGAGGATGGCAAGGAGTGCAACGCTGATTCCAGCCGCAGCGTGGACAAACTCGCGCCGGACGGCGCGGTCGAATATCATGCTTTGACGAAACTGAAAAAATGCAGGGATAATCCTGCGAATGTCTGAGATTGCGAGACCAGGAGCGGCAAGTGGAATTTAGCATAAAAAGCGGAAGCCCGGAAAAACAGCGCAGCGCCTGTGTCGTGGTCGGCGTTTTCGAACCCCGGAAACTGACCCTTCCCGCCGAACTCATCGACAAGGCCTCCGACGGCTACATTTCCGACCTGATCCGCCGTGGCGACATGGAAGGCAAGAGCGGATCCACCCTCCTCCTGCACAACGTCCCGGGTACCCTGTGCGACCGGGTTCTACTGGTAGGCCTCGGCAAGGAACGGGAGTTCCACGAGAAGGAATACAGCGCCGCCGTCCGCACCGCAGTCAAGACCCTGAACGAAACGGGGGCCTTCGACGCTTCCATCTTCCTCACCGAAATTTCCATCAAGAAACGCAACATCGCCTGGCGGGTGCGCCAGACCGCGGCCATCGCCCTGGATGCGACCTACCGCTTCGACCAGTTCAAGAGCAAGAAGGACGAAGTCCGCCGCCCCTTGAGGAAGCTCACCCTGGCCGTGGAGCGCCGCAACGAGCTGGGCCTGGCCGAGGAAGCCCTGGCTCAGGGCCAGGCCATTGCCGAAGGCGTCGCCCTGGCCAAGACCCTGGGCAACCTGCCGGCCAATGTCTGCACCCCCACCTACCTGGCCGACCAGGCCCGGCAGATGGCCGAGGAATTCAAGCTGGAATGCCAGATTCTGGAGCGGGAAGACATGGAAGCCCTGGGCATGCACTCCCTGCTGGCCGTCGCCAAGGGCTCCCACCAGCCGCCCAAGTTCATCGTCCTCAGCCACAAGGGCGCCAAGGCCAACGAAAAGCCCGTCGTCCTGGTGGGCAAGGGCATCACCTTCGACACCGGCGGCATCTCCCTGAAGCCGGCCGCCGAGATGGACGAAATGAAGTACGACATGTGCGGCGCCGCCAGCGTCCTCGGCACCATGCGCGCCGTGGCCCGCATGCAGCTGCCCATCAACCTGACCGTCGTCGTCCCCACCACCGAGAACATGCCCGGCGGCAGCGCCACCCGGCCGGGGGACATCGTCACCTCCATGTCGGGCCAGACCATCGAGATCCTGAACACCGACGCCGAAGGCCGCCTCATCCTGTGCGACGCCCTGACCTATGCCGAGCGCTTTGAGCCGGCGGCGGTGGTCGATGTAGCGACCCTCACCGGCGCCTGCGTGGTCGCCCTGGGCAGCGTGGCCACCGGTCTGCTCGCCAACAACGATGCGCTGGCCCGGGAACTGCTCCACGCCGGCGAGGAAGCCCATGACCGGGCGTGGCAGCTCCCCCTCTGGGACGACTACCAGGAACAGCTGAAGAGCCCCTTCGCCGACATGGCCAATATCGGCGGCCGCATGGCGGGCACCATCACCGCTTCCTGCTTCCTGTCCCGCTTCGCCAAGAAGTACGACTGGGCCCACCTGGACATCGCCGGCACCGCCTGGAAATCCGGCGCCGACAAGGGCGCCACCGGCCGGCCAGTCCCCCTCCTCACCCATTTCCTGCTGAAGCGGGCCGGCAAGCTCAATTGACCCAGGTTTTCTTCTA
>JBLNBI010000077.1:0-8561 GCA_050259815.1 Actinomycetota bacterium
GGAAGTCCTGTCCGGGCAGATGTTCTGCACCATCCTCTTCCGGGAAAACAGCGAGGACAAGCACCTGGCCTGCGCCACCGGCCCCAGCCTGCCCCAGGCCGCCATCGACGAGCTGGTGGACACCCGGCAGGGCGCCCTGGCCATGGCCTTTGCCGACGTGCGGGCGCGTGAGATCATCCATACCCACGGCTTCGACACCGAGTTCGGCGATGTCATCGACAATATCGAAACCAACCCTTCCTGGGCCGACTACCGGGAGGCCATCGCCAAGCAGGGAGTGCGCCCCTGTTTTGCCGTCTCCATCCGCTCGTCCCGGCAGCAGTTGGGGCTGATCGTCGCCCATTACCGCCGGCGGGTGGACCAGCAGGGCCACGACCGTGAATTGCTGTCCGTGGCCGCCCACCTCACCGGCATCGCCATCGAACGCCGCCAGGCCGAGACCCGGCTGCGCATCCTGGCCCACTACGACGCCCTCACCCGCCTGCCCAACCGGGACCTGTTCCGGGACCGCCTGCACCAGGCCATGGCCCATACCGACCGGCGCAAGGGCCTGATGGCGGTCATGTTCCTGGACCTGGACCGTTTCAAGATGGTGAACGACACCCTCGGCCATGACGCAGGGGACGTCCTGCTCCGGGAAGTTTCCCAGCGGCTCCAGAAGTGCGTCCGCCAGGACGATACCGTGGCCCGCCTGGGAGGGGACGAATTCACCGTCATCCTGGAGCAGATAGCCAAGCCCGAGGACGCTGCCATCGTCGCCGGCAAGATCGTGGATGCCGTTTCCCCGCCCATTGTCCTGGGCAGCCAGGAAGCCTTCGTCACCCCCAGCATCGGCATCACCATCTATCCCCTGGACAGCGACAATGCCGAAAGCCTCCTCAAGAACGCCGACACGGCCATGTACCGGGCCAAGGAACAGGGTGGCAACGGCTTCCGCTTCTTCACCCCCGACATGAACACCCTGGCCACCGATCGGCTGGAGATGGAAAGCGGCCTGCGCCGGGCCCTGGAGCGGCAGGAATTCGTGGTCTATTACCAGCCCAAGTACGACCTGCGCAAACGCACCATCATCGGCGCCGAGGCACTGATTCGCTGGAAGCATCCGGAGCGGGGCCTGGTTTCCCCCGGGGAATTCATCCCCATCCTGGAGGAGACCGGCCTGATCGAGCCGGTGGGCCTGTGGGTGATGCGCACCGTCTGCCAGCAGATCTGCGCCTGGCGGGATGCGGGTATGCCCTTCATGACCGTGGCGGTGAACCTGTCCGGACGGCAGCTCCAACGCCCCAATCTGGCCACCAATATCGGCAACATCCTGGAGGAAACGGGCCTCGACCCCCGCTGCCTGGAGCTGGAGGTGACCGAGAGCATGCTGATGCACGATCCCAAGTGCGCCGTGGACATGCTCATGGAAATCCGGGCCAAGGGCGTCGTCCATATCGATGTGGACGACTTCGGGACCGGCTATTCGTCCCTGAGCTATCTGAAGCGCTTCCCCATCGACGCCTTGAAGCTGGACAAGTCCTTCGTGAACGACCTGCCCCACGACGAGGACGACGTGGCCATCTCCCGGGCCGTCATTGCCATGGCCCACAGCCTCAAGCTCCAGGTGATCGCCGAAGGAGTCGAGAACGAGGCCCAGCTCGCCTTCCTGCGCCAGCACAAGTGCGACATCATCCAGGGCTACATCATCAGCCCGCCGGTCCCCGCCGACACCTTCGCCGCCCTGGTGGAGGATTACCGGCAGCGCAGCGCCCTTGAGACCATCGTTTAGGCCAACTGGAACTCCAGGAAGAAGGTCGCGCCCTGCCCCGGCTCGCTCTCGGCCCACACCCGGCCGCCCATCCGCTCCATGGCCCGCTTGACCAGGGCCAGCCCGACGCCGCTGCCCTTGTATTCGCTGTAGGTGTGCAGGCGCCGGAACATCTCGAAAATCTTGTCGTGGTAGGCCATGTCGAAGCCGATGCCGTGGTCCCGCACCCACAGGCGGAACCGGCCGTCCGCCATCTCGCCGCCGATCTCGATGTGGGGTGAATCGACCTCGGACGCATACTTGAGGGCATTTTCCACCAGATTGCCCAGCACCTGGCCCAGGGTATGGGCATCGGCCAGCACCCGGACGGCAGGAAGCGCCACCGTGACCACCGCCTTCCGCTCCTCGATTTCGAATCGCTTTTCCTGGACCACGGCCTGGACCGTCCCGGACAGGTCGAGTGCCTGCAGCTCCATGGACTGCTGGGAAATCCGGGCGTGGCTGAGCAGGTCGTCCACCAATTGGGCCAGGCGGGTGCAGTTCTGGCGGATGATGTCCAGGAAGAGAATGCCGTCGCCTTCGAGCCGGTCCCGGTAACGGCTCTCCAGCAGGGTGCTGAAGCTGTTGATGCGCTGCAAGGGGCCCTTCAGATCATGGGAAGTGGCGAAGGAAAAGGCCTCCAGCTCCTGGTTGGCGGCCACCAGCTCGGCGGTGCGTTCGGCCACCCGGGCCTCCAGTTCGGCGTTGAAGCGCTGGGCTTCCGCCTCCGCCCGCTTGCGCTCGGTGATGTTCCGCGCCACGCCGATCACCCCGACGGGCTTGCCGGAGCTGCCCACCACGGGCGCCTTCACCGTCTCCGCGAAGATGGCTTCCCCTGTCCGGGCATCGGGAATCCACTCCTCGTTGCTGCGGGGCTCCCCGGCCTCGATCGCCTCCCGGTCCTTCTGCCGGTAGAAATCGGCGACCTCCCGGGAAAAGAAGTCGTAATCGGTCTTGCCGATGATGTCCGCAGCCGACCTCCCCACCAGTTTCTCCACGGCATGATTGCAGGAAAGGTAGGCGCCCTCCGTGTCCTTGAGCCAGACCGGGTCGGGCAGTGCGTTGATCAGGGTCTCCATGCGGGCCCGGCTTTCGCTCAACTGCTGGTTGACCAGGGACAGCTTGGACAGGTAGGAGGCCAGGCCCACCATGTAGCTCATGGCGCGGCGCACATGCTCCCGACTGAAGCGGGGAATCTCCCGGATGGCCGCCAGGTAGTCCTCCCGGTCATAGCCGTGACGCCCGGCCTGGGCGACGAAGAAATCCTCGTCGATGAGGTCATCGTCGTAGAAGAACTGGCCGCTGTAGAGATTGCCCAGGTGGTGGTCACCGACGAAGACCGGCGTCACCACGTCCCACAGCCCGTTCCGGCACTTGTAGTCGACGAATTCCCCCGGGCGCAGGTGCCCGGCCAGGAACAAATCGCTTTCGACGCAGTTGGCGCAGGAGGTCGGGACCGCCCGATGGAATTCCGTGCAGGCCTTCTGCCAGCAGGCGCCCTGGAGGATATTGCCTTCCAGGTCCAGGAGGGCGGTGGGAATGCCGGACAGGGCGGAAAAATCATCCAGCAGGGAACGCACCGACTGCACATCGACCAGGGACGCCAGGGAAGCTTCCGAAGCCGAATTGGCGGGTCGGGATTGAACATCGTTGAGCGCCGGCTCGCCGCTCAAGCGGCCGGTGTGCCAACGAACGGGCGCCGCGGCGCCGGCCTTGGAATTTGCTGTCTCCATTGTGTCTCTCCACTCTGCGGTGGCCGTTGCAACTATCTGACTAAAGTATAGGGGTTTTATGGGCTGGAAGGGCGATGAGGCCAAGCGGACCGATATGCTAAAGTCCTAACCTGGACGATTTCACCCACTGTGGATTCCGCGGACCGTCCGGTTGATCTCATGACAGGGAGAGATAGATGATGTTGATCCGTACCGCATTGCTTGTCGTCTTGTTGGCCATCGGGCTTCCTGCCTGGTGCGAAGAAAGCCCCGCCGCCGGCAACACTCAAGATACGTCGGGGACCCAACAGATAAACGACGGCTATCGACTCCTCATAACCAGAAAGCCAAGGGAAGCCATCGAAATCTTCGAGCGCGTGGCTGCAAGCTATGAGGAGCGGTTCAAGGACGACAACGCCAGGTTCTTCAGCGCGCGAACCCAGACCGAATCCCTTGTGTACCTCATGGAGACCGCCGCCTCGAAAAAGGGTTCGGCCAAGGTCGTGTCAGCAAACTGGGCCTATGCCTACTATCTCAAGGCCTACGCGCTCGTTGAATTGGGCAACATCGCCGAAGCGAAACCGTCGCTGGAACGCGCTCTTGCCCTTTCCCCGCGCAATTCCCAGTTCCTTGCCGAGTTGGGAAACATCTACCAGCGGGAGAAGGATTGGAAATCGGCACAGGGGACATTCGAACTTGCCGAGGCCGCGGCAAAGGAGTTCTCTCCGCCCGACGTGAAGAACGTCGAGCTGTCCCGTGCGTGGCGAGGCCTGGGCTATGTCTATATCGAGCAGAACCGGCTCGATGACGCCGAGGGAATGTATCGCCGCTGCCTTGAACTGGACAAGAACGACGCGAGAGCACTGAACGAGTTGCGCTACATCGAGAAGCTGCGGCTAAAGCAGAGCGCCCCGCAATGACGAAACCCGAATACGGTGAATAGAGACCGACTGGCATCCCTCGTCAGCACCGCAACCCTTTCCATCGCCATGGTGGAGTGGGGCGATCTGTTTCGCTGGTCCAAGGTTGTTCACCTGCCCGACTGGGCCGAGGCCTTGCCGATGCCCTTCATGGCGCCCTCCTACCTCGTTTTCATTTGCCTGCTGCCCGCCGCTTTCGCCACCAGGACCCTCGCCGGCGCCCAAACGGCCATCCTGGTATCGGCGCTTATCTCGCCCCTTGCCCCCGTGGCCGCCTTTGCCCTGGATCCGCTCCACCAGAATCGTTTTCTGCCAGCCAACATGGTGTTCCACTATGCCTGGATCCTGCTGTTCTTCTGTGCCGTTCCGGCCTTGCTGGCATTCCTTCTCCGCGCAGCCTTCGGCTATGCTTCAGGGAAAGGCCGGGGCTCAGGACACGCCTCGCCCCGACCCGATCACGATGCGACGCCCCATGAGAGAAATCCCCCACGTCCGCCAGATCCCCGGTGAGCCCAAGCGCCGGTGGTTTTCGTCCAAGGACTTCGACCTCATCCTCTGGCTGGCCGAAGACCATGGCTTCAGCGGCTTCGAACTGTGCTACGACAAATCCTTCGGCGAACACTCCATCATCTGGACTCGGGCCAGCGGCTTCCGGCATATGGCGGTCGATGACGGGGAGCAGCGCTACGGCAAGCACAAGGCGTCCCCGGTCCTGGTGCCGGACGGGGTATTCGACGTCCGGCTGGTCCATGCCGCCTTCGCCGAGGCCAGCACATCCCTGCCGACCGAGGTATCCCAGTTCGTTCTCGAAGCCCTCGAAAGCTACCCGGCCGCGGTCGGCCAGATCCCCAACGCCCGGGACCTGTGACCGGCACTGCCGTCGGCAGGCAGGAACCGGAAAAGCGACTGGACAGGGGATGCGCGCCCACGTAGCATCGCCGCCCCTTCCGGAAAGCCTCCCATGCAACACTCCCTTCCCGCCCGCGCCTGCGGCATCGATTTCGGCACTTCCAACTCCACCGTCGGCTGGCTGCGCCCCGGCGTCCCGGCCCTGCTGCCCCTTGAGGACGGCCGTCCTACCTTGCCCTCCGTGGTGTTCTTCAATGCCGAGGAGGATTCGGTCAGCTTCGGCCGGGCCGGCCTGCGGGAATACCTGGACGGCTACGAAGGGCGCCTGATGCGCTCCCTGAAGAGCCTGTTGGGCAGCAGCCTCATGGACGGGCGCACGGAGGTGCAGGGCCGGATCGTCGCCTTCCGGGATCTGCTGACCCAATTCATCGCCACCCTCGGAAACCGGGCCGAGACGGCATCGGGTCACCGTTTCGAGCACGCCGTCCTGGGGCGGCCGGTGTTCTTCGTGGACGACGATCCGGCGGCGGACCGGATCGCCGAGGACACCCTGGCCGACATCGCCTGCCAGGTCGGCTTCAAGGAGGTGAGTTTCCAGTACGAGCCCATCGCCGCCGCCTTCCATTACGAGACTTCCCTGGACCGGGAGGAAGTGGTGCTGGTCGCCGACATCGGCGGCGGCACCTCCGATTTCTCCATCGTCCGCCTCTCCCCGGAGCGGGCCAAGGCGGAGGAACGCTGGAGCGATGTCCTGGCCAATGGCGGCGTCCATATCGGCGGCACCGACTTCGACAGGCAGTTGAGCCTGGAGTCAGTCATGCCCCTGCTGGGCTACCGGAGCACCCTGAAAAGCGGGCGGGACATGCCGGCCAGCATCTACTTCAACCTTGCCACCTGGCACACCATCAATTTCGCCTATACCCGCCAGGTCTGGGCCGAACAGCAGCAACTCCTCCTGGACGCCATGGAGCCGGAACGCGTAAACCGCCTGCTCGCCCTCATCCGCGAACGGGCCGGCCATTGGCTCGCCCATCAGGTGGAGGAGGCCAAGATCGCCCTGTCCGGCGGCGATACCGCTTTGCTGTCCCTGGACCGTTTCGCCCCGGGGGAGCGCCAGACCCTGGCCCGGGCCGAATTCGACCTGGCGACCCGGATGCTGGTGGAAAGGATCCAGGCCGCCGTCGCCCGCCTGCTGCCCGAGGCGGGAATAACCGCCGACGGCATCGACACCATCTTTTTCACTGGCGGCTCCAGCGGCATTCCCGCCCTGCGCCGGGGCATCGCCGCCCTGCTCCCCCGGGCCCGCACCGTCGAAGGGGACCTGTTCGGCAGCATCGGCGCCGGCCTGGCGGTGGATGCCGCCCGCCGCTACGGCAGCAAAATATATATTTGACATCATCCATTAGTACTCCATAATCTAGGATTCATTTAGGCAAACCCGGTGAAAGCCGGCGACGCAAAGCTAGAGGGGCTAAAGGACCATCCGGTCCAATGCTTGCCAGCTG
Organism: Actinomycetota bacterium; assembly: GCA_050259815.1. Lineage (GTDB taxonomy): Bacteria > Pseudomonadota > Gammaproteobacteria > Burkholderiales > Rhodocyclaceae > JAGTRP01. The sequence goes on from JBLNBI010000077.1 coordinate 6,776, forward strand.
CCGTATCCGCCCTGCGGATCCGTCAACGTCGCCCGTCGAACCGGCACCCGATTGCTTCAACCATAGGCGTGTCGTCATGACCTCTCCCCAGGAATACAGGGGCTCCCACCGCTCGGTCCGGACCCTGCTGCTGTGGCTGGTGCTGGCCCTGCTGCTGCCCGGCCTCGGGGGCGTCGGGTTCCTTCTGTTGGTGGAGTACCAGAAAGAGCGGGCCCGCCTGGAAATGGATACGGTCCAGATGGCGCGGGCCCTGAGCCAGGTGGTGGATGACCGCATCGCCCAGACCCAGACCCTCGCCCAGGGGCTCGCCAACGCCGACTCCCTGGCCGCCGGAAATCTCGCCGGTTTCTACAAGGTTGCCCGCCGCACCCTGGAGCAGACCGGATTCGCCATCGACCTGGTGGTCAGCGACCGCTCGGCGCAGCAGGTGCTCAACACCGCCCAGTCCTGGGGCACTCCCTTGCCCCGCCACGGCAACCCGCAGGTCATCGAGCGGGTTTTCGAGACCGGCAGCCCCGCCGTATCGAACCTGTTCACGGGGGCGGTGACCCGCCGGCAAATCATGACGGTGGCCGTACCCGTCGTCGCCCGGGATCGCCTCTCCTACGTCCTCAACATCGCCGTCCTGCCCACCCGGTTCAAGGAAGTCCTGGATGCCCAGAGCTTGCCGGAAGGGTGGGTTTCCTCGGTTTTCGACGGCAACGGCGTCATCGTGGCCCGGACCCAATCTCCCGGAGCGTCGGTGGGAAAGCAGGTGCCGACGGAATTCCTCGAACACATCAAGAACCGCCCCGAAGGCGCGGTGGATGTCGTTTCCCCGGAAGGGATCCCGATGCATGCCTATTACAGCGTTTCGCCGACCACCGGCTGGGGCGTGGCGGTGGCCGTCCCCCAGCGGGCCCTGGCCGCCCAGTCCGGTGAAACCCTGGCTTTCCTCGCCCTGGGAATGGTCGCCCTGCTGGGCATCGGGCTGGCGCTGGCGTGGATGATCGGCGGGCGGATCGCCAAGTCCATCCAGGCCCTGAAGGAACCGGCGGCCGCCCTTGGGGCCGGACATCCCATCGCCCTTCCCAAGGTACACGTCCGGGAGGCCAACGAAGTGGTGAAGGCCCTGGAACTGGCCGCCCAGGTCCTGGAGGAACGCACCGGGGAACTCCTGGAGAGCAACCGGACGCTCCAGGCCCGGGAGGCGGAGATCGAGCGGCTCAACGCGCTCCTGGAACGCCGGGTGGAGGAACGCACCGCCGAACTGCAGGCCGCCAACCGGGAACTGGAAGGATTCACCTACGCTGTCTCCCACGATCTGCGGGCGCCCATGGGACGCATCGCCAGTTTCAGCACCCTGCTGGAGCAGCAGTACCGCTCATGCCTGGAGGGGAACGGCCTGCTCTTCCTGGACTTCATCCGCCAGAACGCCAACCGCCTGATCCAACTGGTGGACGACCTGTTGAACCACGCCCGGGTGGGCCGCCAGGACCTGGCCCTGGGCCCTATGGCCATATCGACGCTGGTCCAGATGGTGTTGCGGGAGCAGGCCGAGGCCATCAATGACCTCCGCGCCCTGATCAAGCTGAGTTTCGCCCCGGCGACGGTGTTGAGCGACAGCTATTCCATGACCCAGGCCCTGGGGAACCTGCTTCAGAACGCCCTCAAGTTCTCGGCCACAGCCCGTCCGCCCATTATCGAGATCGGCGGACAGGAGCTGGAAGGGCGTTACGTGCTGTGGGTGAAGGACAATGGGATCGGCTTCGACATGGCCTACCACGACAAGATTTTCGAGATGTTC
>JBLNBI010000078.1:0-11496 GCA_050259815.1 Actinomycetota bacterium
GCCCAGGGGCTGGAGGCCCCACTTCTGGACGGCCGCTTCGGAAGCCAGGATGAGAAGCGCCGCCCCGTCGGTCACCTGGGAGCTGTTGCCGGCGGTAACGTTGCCGTAGGGCTTGTCGAAGACGGGCTGGAGCTTCTTCAGGCCCTCGGGGGTGGAATCGGCCCGCACCCCGTCGTCCTCGGCGTAGATTTTCCCGCCGCCATCCACCAGGGGGACGATTTCGGAAAAGGCGCCGGCCCGCTGGGCGGCAGCGGCCCGCTGGTGGCTGCGGCTGGCGAACTGGTCCATCTGGGCGCGGTCGATGCCGAAGCGCCAGGCCAGGTTCTCGGCGGTCTGGCCCATGGCGAGGCCCACCACCGGGTCGGTAAGGCCCTTCAATAGCCCGATCACCGGGGTCAGCAGGGCGGCTGGCCTGAGCTTGAGGAAATGCGCGGCTTTCTGGCCGGCAGTCTTCATGGCCATCATGGCCGCGAACCATTTCACCATGGCGTCCGAATAGAGGAGCGGCGCCCGGGACAGGGCATCGACGCCGCCGGCCAGGACCAGATCGGAACGGCCGCTCTGGATATTGGCGATGGCGGAATCCAGGGCCTGCATGCCGGAGGCGCAGTTCCTCATTACCGTCCAACCCGGAACCTTGTTGCCGCAGCCCAGGCGCAGGGCCACCACCCGGCCGATATTGGTCTCGTCCGGGGAGGGGGCGGCGCAGCCGACGATCACCTCGTCCAGGTCGGAGGGCTGGAAGGGCTGGCGGAGCAGCAGCGCCCTCCCCGCCTGGACCGCCAGGTCGGAGGCAGCGAAGGGCCCCGGGCCGCCCCGGGCCTTGAGGAACGGGGAGCGGGCCCCGTCCACCACGTAGATGGGCTCGAATGCCATGTCAGGCAGCCTTTCTCTCGACAGCGGGCTTGTTGGCGGTGGCCACGCCGTAGTCGAAGGGGAAGTCGTCCACCCGCACCACGATGTCCCGCAGGGCATTGCGGCGCTTCATGATCTCAAACTCGGCGGCCGTGATGACGCCCGCCTCCACCGCGGCGATGGCGATGTCCCGAACGTTGGCGACCGGGTTACCGTCGAAGACGCCCCGCTTCTGGGCCTCCCGGACCTTGGCCTCGATGGGTTCGGCTTCCAGGGTGGCGGCGAGGGCCAGTTCGATGGCGCCCACCGGATCGTCGGAGGTGCGGGGCACGAAGCATTCGGCGGTCAGGCGGTCCCGGGTGGCGGAGGGCGCAATCAGGAGCTTGGCGACCTGGTGGCCGACGGCGTCGGAGGGCACCACGTAGGGATGGCCCCAGGGGAAGATCACCTTGTCCAGGAGCCAGCCCGCCAGGCGGCTCGGGTAGTTGTGGGCGATCACCCCGTCGAAGGCCTGCTGGGCCTTGTACATGGCGTCCCAGATGGCCCAGTGCATGAGGGGCGCGTCGGCCTGCTGGCGGCCTTCTGCCTCGTAGCGCTTGAGCGTCGCGGAGATGAGGTACATCTGGGCCAGGATGTCGCCCAGCCGCGCCGAAATCTTCTCCCGGCGCTTCAGGCTGCCGCCCAGGACCAGCATGGAGACGTCGGCCAGGAAGGCGAAGGCCGAGGAGAAACGGGTGAGCTGCTGGTAGTAGCGCCTGGTTTCCGGCGCCACGTCAGCCGGGGCCGATACGAAGTGGGAGCCGGTGATGCCCATGACAAAGGCCCGGACGCCGTTCTTGATGACGTAGCCGATATGGCCCCACAGCGCCCGGTCGAAGTCCTTGAGGCCCTGCTCCCCGTCGGGGTTGTTGGCGGCCTGCATCTCGGCCAGCACATAGGGATGGCAGCGGATGGCCCCCTGGCCGAAGATGATGAGGCTGCGGGTGAGGATGTTGGCGCCTTCCACGGTGATGCCGATGGGCACCTGCTGGTAGGCCCGGCCCAGGAAGTTGGAGGGGCCGAGGCAGATGCCCTTGCCGCCGATCACGTCCATGCCGTCATTGACCACCTGGCGGGCCCGCTCGGTGACGTGGTACTTGGCTATGGCCGACACCACCGAGGGCTTCTCGCCCAGATCGACGGCCCCGGCGGTCATCTTGCGGGTGGCGTCCATCATGTAGGTGTAGGCGCCGATGCGGGTGAGCGCTTCTTCCACGCCTTCGAAGCGGCCCACCGCCATGTTGAACTGGCTGCGGACCCGGGCGTAGCCGCCCACGGCCCGGGCGGTCATCTGGGCCATGCCGGTGTTGGAGGACGGCAGGGAGATGGAACGGCCCGCCGCCAGGCATTCCATGAGCATGCGCCAGCCCTGCCCCACCATCTTGGGGCCGCCGATGATGAAGTCCAGGGGCATGAACACGTCCTTGCCCCGGGTCGGGCCGTTCATGAACATGGCGTTCAGGGGGAAGTGGCGGCGGCCGGTGTCCACGCCGGGGTGGTCGTAGGGGACCAGGGCGCAGGTGATGCCCAGGTCCTTCTCCTTGCCGAGCAGCCCGTCCGGGTCATAGAGGCGGAAGGCGAGGCCGAGGATGGTGCACAGCGGCGCCAGGGTGATGTAGCGCTTGTCCCAGGTGACTCGCATGCCGATCACTTCCCTGCCCTGCCACAGTCCCTTGCACACCACGCCGGCATCCGGGATGGAGGCGGCGTCGGAACCGGCCCAGGGGCTGGTCAGGGCGAAAGCCGGGATTTCCAGGCCCTTGGCGAGGCGCGGCAGGTAGTAGTCCTTCTGCTCGTCGGTGCCGTAGTGGAGCAGCAATTCGGCGGGGCCGAGGGAATTGGGCACCATCACCGACACGGACAGGGCCGAGGAGCGGGTGGAGAGCTTGGTCACCACCTCGGAATGGGCGTAGGCGGAGAACTCCAGGCCGCCGTACTTCTTCGGGATGATCATGCCCAGGAAGCCCTTTTCCTTGATGTAGCGCCAGGCCTCATGGGGCAGGTCGTAGAGCTCGTGGGTGACCTTCCAGTCGTCCACCAGGCGGCAGGCCTCCTCCACCTCGTTGTCCATGAAGGACTGCTCGGCGGGGGTGAGCCTGGGCTGGGGATAGGACTGGAGCTTTTTCCAGTCCGGCTTGCCCCGGAACAGTTCCCCTTCCCACCAGACGGTGCCTGCCTCCAGGGCGTCCCGCTCGGTGGCGGACATCTGGGGCAGGACCTTCTTGTAGGCGGAGAAAAGGGACCGGCTGAGCAGCGCGCGCCGGATGGGGCGCACGCCGATCAGCACGGCCAAAGCCACGAGGGCGACGACACCGATCAGTGTCCAGGTAGGTAGTGCCATGTTGCTGTCTCCTCTTTATTTGTTCTGTTCAGGCCGCCTTGGTGGCTGGCTCTTGTTCGGTAACCGGGGCGTTGAACTGGGGCAGCGGCGCCCGCAATCCGCCCAGCAGGAAGGACATGAGCCGGGGCAGCAGGCGGTCCAGGCGGTCCTCCTTGTCGGCGGCCTCGATGCCCCAGTCGGTGACCAGGCGCAGGGTGTCGGTGCCGGCGATGGCGTAGGAGGTGGCCCCCAGCATGAAGTGGAAGCGCCAGACGATCTCGGCCTTGGGCACATCCGGCAGGGCCTTGAAGAGGGCCTCCTTGAAGCGGTCCATTACATGGACGTATTTGTGGGCCAGGAAGGCGCGGATGAATTCGGACGGCTCAGTCATGGTCCGGCCCAAAAGGCGCAGAAAATTGAGGCCGCCCCGGTTCTCGTCCTCCGCCATGCGGATGAGGGTGCCGAAGAAGGCGTCCACGATCTGGGAAGGCTTGAGGGGCTTCCCTTCGGCCGCCGCCTCCATTTCATCCAGGACCCGCAGGCGCTCCTCGTTCAGCCAGTCCAGGCGGCGGCGGAAGACTTCCTCGATCAGTGCTTCCTTGGAGCCGAAGTGGTAATTCACCGCCGCCAGATTCACCGACGCCTCGCTGGTGATCTGGCGCATGGAGGTGCCCTCGTAGCCGTGAGCCATGAACAGGCGCTCGGCGGTGTCGAGGATGCGCTCCCGGGTGTCGATGTTTCGGATTTCTGCCATGCTGCACACTCCTATTTCATACGTTCGTTTGAATCATAGGCCAAGGGATTTTTCTATGCAAGGGGTTCATGTTTTCTGCAAATAAAGTGGAAGACAAAAAAATAGAGTGGAAGACATGACCATTCCACTTGAGGAAATAAGGGGTAGCCATGCCTGAGAGACGCCGCCCCTTAACATTCATTCCCCAGCTGCTTCCCGACCAGACGCTTTATAGCTGGGTGGCTGTCTACCACCACCTATCTGGTAATGCTTCAGAAGTCGACTCGGTGACCCAGCTTTTCTGGTCCCGGAATGCAGGGTGGCACTTCCACATTCCCTCCCATCTCGACAACTTCTGCGCCTCTACCCGGCGCGTGCTGGGCGAACCAGAAGAACTCGTTCAGAAAGCCACTATCCTCCCCGCCTATCTTTGGTTCCGCCCGGACAGCATTACCGGAATGATCTTGGAACGGGTTCGCGGGGATTCGACCGCCGGAGTGGCCCAAATGTTGGGAATATCCCACTCTGCGCTGGCCACGTTTGCGCCTCGGCGATGCTGCCGGCAATGCGTAGAAGCGGATCGATACGAGTTTGGGACTGCGTACTGGCATCGAAGCCATCAGTTGCCCGGCGTTCTCATCTGCCCCCGTCATCAGGTGCCGCTTCATGCATCAAGACGCCTGGCTTCCAATAAATGGCGCCGGCACTTTTTCTCGCCTGAGGCCGAATTGGCGGACACTTTCCGGGTCTCCCAAACCTTCTCAGATAACCACTCGTACGAAATACTGATCCGTCTAGCGACACTTTCGGAAGCTTTCGCCTCTGAAGCCATCCCTGGCGGCTATCGCCCTGAGGCCATGCAGCGTGTCTGCGTCGCCGCTCTTAAGGAGAGGGGCCTGTATCGAGAGAATTTGGCGCAGTGTGTCTTGGATACCACTCAAGAATTCACTGCCTACTATGAGCCGATTGCCGAGCATCCTGAACTCGGTTTCTTTATCTCTCGTCAGACAACGCGACGACTCTGGACCTGGTTACATAGTGACGGACAAGCAGTTCATCCACTGGAGCACCTATTGCTGATTGCGTGGCTATTCGGAACCAGGGAAGAATTCATTCATCGATATGCCAATAACGGTCAAAGCAGCTGAATAGGTACAACCATCGAGCGTCCGTTTCCAGCCTCGATGTAACGCCCGGGTTCGACCCAAACCCGCCGGTGGGAAGTTTCAGAAGCGGACATTGCCCAAAAACTACGTGAGTCGAAAGCTGCCGTTCATTGAGCGAAAGTGGCCATGGCACCGCACCGGCCGTTAGGTAGGAGCCGCAAAAAGTCTCTCCCCGGCCACAACCCGCCTTTGGAGGCCTGGCATGGCGATTGTCCTTGCCGGCACATTCATGATAATGGCATTATTGATGCTTGGGTTTTCGTTCTGATACTCACCCACTGGGGCCGCTTAATTACGCATGGGGTCCTTACAAGATTTCGTGTCGGTCTGCTCACTTCATTGGGGGAATTTGAACAATGAATTACTTCCTGGAAAAAACTGACAAAGTAAGCGTCGATGTCCGAACGCTCAGATTGCTCATTGGCGGCATTGCCATTGGACTTGCCATCCTAGTGCAGGTGGTCTCACCCTGGCCGCTCACATCCATTAGCGGTTCATATTTCGCAGGAGACTGGCCAAGGAACTTTTTCGTAGGATGCCTCTTCTTCATCGCCGGCTTTCTTTTCGCCTACAACGGGCTACAGCGTATCGAGGCGTGGCTCAGCAAATTTGCTGCGATCGCCGCCATTGGGGTGGCCACCTTCCCATGTGAATGCCAAGAGGAAGCAAAGCACCGAGGCACCACAATGCTGCAGTGCCTCGGTGAAAGCGCCGACCGATACGACACTGCCAATGTAAGCAGCTGCCTCCTACACTTCCAGGAGATCAAGGGGGCTCACTACCTCTCCGCACTGGTCATGTTCGGGATATTGGCCGCCTTCTGCGCGATCTTCTACTTACGCGCGAAGGAAAAGAAAAAGAAGAATGATCTGCGCCATACGGCGGCAAGACGAAGGATGTATATCTATTCAATCTGTCTTGTTTCTATTGTTTCGGCAATCGTCAGCTTACTCGTCGACTACTTTACCGGCCGGATAAGCGCAGAGCAGTCAACTTTTATCTTTTGGGCAGAGTTTCTTGGGTTAGTGTCCTTTGGCACCTCATGGATTACGGCCAGTTACATCGTGCCAGGATTGGCTCGTGAGGGCGTAGAGCGCTATCACCCCTTAAGGCCCTTGAAATCGAATGTGGCTGAGCCCCGCCCATAAGAATCAACACCCAACGCCTTGTCAGAACCACCCCGTTTCAGCGAAGGCTGCCTGACTGGTCCAGGCCAGCGGTTGCTTGCCCTTTCGCGACGAGCCGCCCCCCGCCCCCGCGAATCCGCTCGAAACTTGGGCCAACCACTGGCACAAGGCATAGGGGCGCTACGTGGCAGCGTGGCTCGCCAGCCATGCGGCAGAGTGCGTTGTGGCGGTGGGCTGCGCCGTACTCAGCGAATACCAGTCATTGACGAACCTGCTTACCAGGTTTAACACGACCACAACTTGAGCGGTGGCGTGCAGGCTCGCCGATAACGCTGCCGTCAAATCCCGGGATCTCTGAAGCACCTCCTGGCTGGGCGGGTTGACCCCACCTTGGAACTTCAACATGAAGGATTCGTGGGCACTCTTAAGCAAGCCAATATCGCTCGCGATGCCGGTGCTGCCGGCCACCGCATACGCACGCTCTGACTGAGGAATCAAATCGTTGTCGGCAATACTATCGAAGTAAGACTTCTCCGCGTTAAGCGCCTTGAGAGCGTTTCCATAGCTCACCATGTAGTCGTAGACGGAAAGCGGTCCATTGTCGCCAGGCATGTTTCAGCTCCTCATTGGGCAGGGTTGGTAACAGGATTCTCCGCGTCCTTGATCTTCTTCTTGTTGTCATCGACGCTTTTCTTCACGGTGTCTACAAACGACTTGAATTCCTCCGCACGTATCTTGAACGGCAACTCCTTGCCCAGATCCGCCAGGGCTGTTTGCGATGCCGTGGTTGCCACAGTGGTGCTGGGCAACGGTGCTAACAAAGTCGCCAGCGCCTTATCGACAGTCGCTTGCGTTGCATCGACCGTGGCCTCATCGTCAGCCATGCCTTGGATCAGGGAGGTCATGCTGTCGATTTGACGCACGACCTGCGCCGCACCTGCGGCTTGACGTGCTCGGTTGTCAATGCTCAGAGCCAGCGTGTTCTTGATAATGGCCGCCTTCTGCTGAGCCAGGATGCCAAGGTGCGCCTGCTCCGAAGCCGTCTCGATACGCCGAAACTCCTTGAGTTCCAGCTCCATCTGGGAGATCAATGCAACGCCATGGTTGGCTTGATTCAACGCCTCCTTGGGTGTTGCGCAACCCGTTAGCAATGCCAAGAAGCAAGCTCCCACTGGATAGAAGGTGGTTTTCATTTGTTCACTCCGGAGCCAATCCAGAGGAGGGACAGGCTATTAATAAGCGACACAATTTGTTCAGCCTTGATGCCAGAAGCTCCAAACGCAGCCATCTGATCGATATTGGCGCTGATCAAGGTGTTCCACTGCGCCACATTGGACTCTGCTAAGGTCAACTGCTGTTCGTTTGCCAGTGCCAGCAAGCGGTAGTCGATCTTGCGGCTCTCCGCTTCAAGGCGGGTTCCCGTATCGATGTACTTGGCAAACAATTTCCAGATCCGCACTCGCTCATCCAATGTGGGGCTGGAGCCAGCCACAGGCTTGTCGGCATCGCTGGCCAACATGACCTTGATGGGCGTCTTAAGGGAAGCATCGGTCATGGACGTGGCGACGGCGTCCACGTCGTAGTAGGCATCCGCCTGACGTGTCAGGACATCCAACTTCTGCTGTAGCAGCGCGATACGGGCGTATCGCGTCGCGATGTCCCGAGCTGCCACATCTTGGTCAATCTTCGCTAACGCCTTCTGAAGCACCAGGGGGGCCAAGCTGACCGTATCAGCATCTGCCATTTCCTTCTCGGCGTTATCGAAGAACTTGGGGAACAGAATCAACGCCAGGGCAGCTCGACTGGTGTCAGCCGGCGGGGCTTTGTCCGTCGAAGTATCCGCCACCGCCGCCAAGAACTTGTCGATAGACTCCTGCTTCTTGGCGGACACGAACTCGATTGAGAACGGGTCCTGAGCCTCGATCAGTATGTCGAAGTTCTTCTTCAGCTTTGCCGCCGCTGCCATGACTCTCGCCCGGTCACCTTTCTCCACCGCGTCAGCGCCATCCTCGAGGGCGTCTGTCACCTCCTCTCGTTCCGCCGCCTTCTTGCTCTTCAGATCCTCGAGCGCCTGCTTTTCATCGGCCAACTGGGCGTACACAGCGCCAAGCTGCCCCCCCTTGGGTTGGGCCGCTTCGACAGCAGCATGAGCAATATTCAGGTTGCTGCAGGCGGAATTCGCCAGAACCATTGCGCCTTGCACAGCCGGCCCGGGCTTGGGGTGCTTGGCAATCCAGGCGGCCACCTTCGCCCGTGTCTTGGCGTCACCCGCCAAGATCCCGTCACAGGCCGGCTCGCTGAGGCCAAAGCGGGCGAACTCCGCTTGTAGGTCGTCGTAGTTGCGCTGTGCCAGCGCCTCATCCCTGCGTGCCTTCCGCCAAGCCTCAAGCTTCTTGGCGCGGGTTGCCCGGCTACCCTTCGGATTAAATGCGTCCAGTTCTAAGCCAGTCACGCTCCCAGGCTTTACCAATGCCTCAATATTGGCCAATTGACCTGCGACAGTACCGTCCTCCGGTTTTGAGTTTGTCGTCCCTGGTGCAGCCGTTACAACGCCCCGAATCAACGCATCGCGCTTCACTTTGGACAACCCATCCTCGGTGGCCAATTGTTCCGCCAAGATTGCCACGCGGTTCTTGCGCGGCACTTCAATCTGGGACTTCAAATCAACCTTGTCCCAAGCAGCTTTGGCGGCTTGCGCCTGTTTGTCGCGCGCCTCGCTGTACATCATGGTGGAACACCCTGACAGCAAGACTCCTGCAAGGACCGTTAGTCCTAAGGTACCTCGGAATCTAAAATCCATACATACCCCTTATGTTGCTAAGTTGAACAAGGATAGAGGCATCGTTCGGGCCAAGCCGCTTGCACCGAGAATGAGGTTTCAACGTCGCCCTTGGCTTGCGTGACTGCTCAGGACGAAGGTCTACTGTTCAAGCACGCAGGCAAGGACTGGAAACCAGCTTGACTCATACCGCTCCCCGCCTGCGAGTGCTCCGAAGTGAGCGACCGACAAGTCAGGAAAAGTATCAAACTATGCCAATGTCCTGTCAATGGGGCCTAGCTTGTAGATCCCTGCCTGACTGTTACTTCGGGTTGTCTTGGCAGGTTGGTAGTCATCCGCGGATCGGCAACACCAGTCCGCAGGCCTCGGGAGCGACCGTTGAACCTAGTGACCTTGGAGGTATGGGCGCTCATCCGCAAAGTTGCGGATGCTCAGCCGGTTTCTACGCTCAACAGTCATTCAGTCCGGCTTGCATAAGGGCTGCCCCTGGCCGGAGAGAGACTCTGGCCAGCGTGCGCCGAACGTCCGCTCAGCTTTCCAAGCGGTCGTCCAGAGGGATGTGGCGACGTCGCAGGCCCAATGGCTGCTTTCGAGAAACGGGTCAGGACGAGCGTCTGCTTTGGAGCAGAGGGCCGGAATGGCAGCTCCTGGCCGGACTCGGACAGAACAGCAGAGCAATAACCCACACCTCAAAGCGGTCATCGCCAGCAGAGGGCACGGCTTCTGGCCAAACTGCTTCAGCACAAGCGGGCAACCTGACCGGAATCAGGAATAAGGGATTTATCCTAGTAGCCATCAGGTCATAGCAGAATTCCCTAGGGCGTTAAGTCTATTCAACCCGTAGCCAATACGCCCGAAATTATGCTAGCGGAGTTTTGTTGGCTATGCACCGCGCTGTCCCTCGCCCAAGTTCGCCCCACACCGAAACAGGCCGAATCTGTCTATTTCCCGACCAATATCCTGATGAGCTGCACGCGTCACAAGCCGGACGTTATCACGCAGCTCATGCCAATCGCGACACGCGCGAAACCTTCCGCCAACTGTACGGCACAGCGCCATTCCGGCTAACCCACGTAATTCCACTGCATCTGGAAGAATTTGCCTCGCGGCTACCCGGTTTAGCGGCCGACAATCTCGAAAAGCTTCTGCGCCACAACACGCTTTTTCCGCTGTTCGAGACCTTTGGCAACGCCGCCTTATCTCTCCCCCGCGATGGGACACCGCTCTCGCGGCAGATCACCAAAATGCCCAAGCGGATCGTCGGCGAAGGCGCCCGGATCCGCCTATGCCTGGACTGCCTGCGTAGCGACAGAGAAGAATATGGCGAGCCATACATCCACCGCTCCCACCAACTGCCGGGCAGCGATGTCTGCTGGAACCACGGCAGTTGTCTCCTAATCTGCTGCCCGTTCTGCCACGAGCCTTTTGAATCCAAAAAAACTGCCGACCTCATTTTGGCCCCCTGGATTCGGTGTGGTTGCGGCCACTATCTGCCAGACGATACGTCACTCCAGTCCCATCGGGACGCCAGCGAGGTGGAGATCGAGTTCACACGATTCGTCCACGGGATTTTGAATAGCCCTTCCCAGCCTCTCAACGCTTCGGTATTGACTTCACTCTACCGCCAACGCTTGTCTGAGCTGGGATTGCTGCGCAAGAGCCAAATCGATCGGGTCGGCGTCGTTGCCGCGCTCGAAGCGTATTTTGGCAAGGAGCTTCTTGCCAAGATCGACCTTGCCTATCGTTCCGTCAGAAGCCAGCACTGGCTACGGATGTTGTCACGGACCGCCGCCTTCGACGTCCCGGTGACCCGGCACCTGCTGATCGCTCACTTCTTGTTCCGAGAAGCCACCGTGTTTCTGAGAGCTGCCCAAGCAACCAAATGGGAGCAATCAGATCAGGACGGACTTGCCGAAGCTGACGGGCGGCCTCGCCGGAGGTCTGCCCGTCGCCCGGGGAATGCCGACGCCCCCCCTGAAGCTACTCCACTACCGGTGGAGAAGCGTAAGGTGCTGGCCATCCTGCAGCAGCACCCGGACTGGACCATTGACGACCTGTGGCACGAGCACCGGGGACTGCTTAAGAAACTGATTCGCAAACATACGCTAAAAGCCCTCGAATGGCTGGCTCATGCCATCGCTGCTGGCCAAAGCCATGCCCCCCCAAAACGAGTCGTCAAGAAGCCCCCCCACCCTGAGGATAGCGCTTGGGCAGCACGCTTCCAGGCAGCCGCAACGAAGCAATACCGATCGGCGGAGCGGCCGATATACACGTCCCGCAACTGCATCATGCGCTTGGCTGGATGGATGCTACCTAACAGACCGGATCCCGAACGTTTCCCGCTGGCCCGCAAAGCCCTTGACGACATGGCCGAGTCCCAGTGGCACTTCTATGCTCGCCGGACCCTGTGGGCGAAGCTCACGTTGGGGGCCCCTGAGCCAATAGCCCAGGGCCCAGACGAGCAGCGTGAGCACGGT
>JBLNBI010000079.1:0-6854 GCA_050259815.1 Actinomycetota bacterium
GTCGTCTTCCTGCTGGTCATCCTGTTCGGCCTGGGCGCGACGGACTACCTCAACCGCCGGGTCTATCCGGCCCCCTGGCAGCTTCCCTCCACCCTCGACCATCGGAGCCATTGACGTGGAAAACGGAATTGTCGTCATCACCGGCGCCTCCGCCGGCATCGGCCGGGCCACGGCCATCGAATTCGCCCGCCACGGCTGGAAGGTGGCGGTGCTCGCTCGCAGCCCGGAGGGTCTGGAAGGCGCCTGCCGGGACATCGCCGAGGCGGGCGGCACGGCGCTGGCCATCCCCACCGACGTGGCGGACTACGCGCAGGTGGAGGCCGCCGCCGAACGGGTGGAGCGGGATTGGGGCCCCATCGACGTGTGGGTCAACAATGCCATGGCCACCGTCTTCAGCGATGCCCTGCGGGTGACGCCCGAGGACTTCCGGCGGGCCACCGAGGTCACCTACCTGGGCTCCGTCTGGGGCACCCTGGCGGCGCTGAAGCGCATGAAGCCCCGGGACCGGGGCACCATCGTCCAGGTGGGCTCGGCCCTGGCCTACCGCTCCATCCCCCTGCAAGCCCCGTACTGCGGGGCGAAGAGCGCTATCCGGGGCTATATCGACTCCCTGCGCTCGGAACTGATCCACGACGGCAGCCGGGTCCACCTCGCCATGGTGCATCTTTCCGCCTTCAATACCCCACAGTTCGACTGGGCCCGCAACCTCATGGGCCGCCGCCCCCAGCCCCTGGGCAAGATTTTCCAGCCGGAGGTGGCCGCCCGGGGCATCTACTGGGCCGCCCAGCACAAGCGGCGGGAACTGTGGGTGGGGTTCCCCGCCGTGGAGGCCATCCTGGGAACCCGAGTTCTGCCGGGTTTCCTGGACCGGCAGCTTGCCCACCGGGCCTATGGCGGCCAGCTCAGCGGGGAGGTCGATCCGCCGGGGCGGCCGGACAACCTTTACCAGCCGGTGCCCGGCGACCGGGGCGCCCATGGCCGCTTCGATCGGGAGGCGACGGACTTCAGCTGGGAGCTTCCCCTGGCTACCCGGCCCTGGCTGGCGGTTGGGGCGGCGTTTCTGGCTCTGGCGGCGGTGGGAATCTGGCGTCGAGGACCGGCCCGGCGGCGCGATGGTTTAGAGTAGGCGCCTCAATGACCATGGCCTTTACCGATGCGCTCCCATATCCCGATATCCCTCGACGAAGTTGAAATCACGGCGATCCGCGCCCAGGGAGCCGGCGGACAAAACATCAACAAGGTGTCCAACGCCGTACATCTGCGCTTCGACATCGCCGCTTCCTCTCTGCCGGACTCGGTTCGGGAACGCCTCCTGGGGCTACACGATCAACGCATCAGCCGGGAGGGTGTGCTGGTGATCAAGGCCCAGGAATTCCGCAGTCTGGAGAAGAACCGGGCCGAGGCCCTGCGCCGGTTGCAGGAACTGGTCGACCGGGTCGCCCAGCCGCCCAAGACCCGCCGGCCCACCCGGCCAACCCGGAGTTCTGTCCGGAAGCGACTGGAAAGCAAGGCACGCCACGGTGCTCTGAAGGCCGCTCGGCGGAATTCCGGAGAATGATCCAACGTCAGGAAAACAATGCGATGAACCGGGAGTATTCCGCCAACCAGCCAAGCCGCGGCGAAGTCGATGCACTGAAGGGGCCGGTGATCATGGAGTTTGGCACTGACTGGTGCGGCTTCTGTAACGCCGCCCAGCCATTGATCGAACAGGCTTTAGCCGGGTACGGGCAGGTTGCGCACCTCAAGGTGGAAGATGGTCCCGGCCGGCCCCTCGGACGCTCCTTTCGGGTGAAACTGTGGCCGACCTTGGTGTTCATGAAGGACGGGCAGGAGATCGCCCGGTTAGTGCGTCCAGGCAGCGTCGAAGCCATCCAGACAGCCCTAGCTGCGATCGTCTAACTCCCCAGCTTGCTCAGGACGAAGGCCATCATGAAGCCCAGGACGGTGATGAAGCCGCTGAAATTGTGGGCCGTCTCGTAGGCTTCGGGAATCATGGTGTCGGCGAGCATGGAGAGGATGGCTCCGGCGGCGACGGCGTTGGTGGCGGCGATGACCTCCGGGGAAAAGCGGCTGAAGACCGTGTAACCCACTAGGGAGGCGACGCCGACGATCAGGGCGATGCCGATCCAGAGGCCGAAGACGTAGCCCTTGGAACGTCCGCTCTTGCGCATCCCCGCGGCGCTGGACAGTCCCTCGGGGATATTGGACAGAAAGACTGCCGCCACCGCCACGACGCTGACCGCCCCGCCGGAGATCATGCTGATGCCGATAACGATGGATTCCGGGATGCCGTCCAGCAGCGAACCCACGGCGATGGCCATGCCGCTGCCCGCCTGGTCGGATTCGGACGGTTGCTGGCTTCCCGAGCGCTTGCGGTGCTTGGCGCCGTGACGGGCGAGGGCGACATTGGCGAGGGTATAGACCAGGGCGCCGCCGACGAAGCCGGCCGTGGTGGAATCGAAGCCGCCCTGCTTGTAGGCTTCCTCCATCAGTTCCAGGGAGAGGGCCGAGATGAGCACCCCGCTGCCGAAGGCCATCACCGCAGCCACTACCCGCTGGGGCAGGTCCGACAGGTAGCCGATGGCGGCGCCGATGATGAGGGCGGCCCCGGCCACCAATCCCCAGAAGAAGGCCTGGGCCCAGAGGGGCAGGGCGTCCATGGCGCGACTCAATCCGCCGCGAAGGCCACGGTGGAGAGCAATGCCAGGGCGGCCTGGCGGGAATCCAGGCGGGTGTGCTGGACCACGATGGGAACATTCGACTCGATCACGCTGGAGTAGGGCGTATTCACCGGGATTTTCTCCGGGTCGGACAACTCGTTGAAGCGCAGGTGCAGGGTGCGGCGGGCGGGCACCGTCACCCGGTAGGGGCCCACCGGCTCCCGGTGGGTGAAAAAGACGGTGATCTCCACCTGGGCGTCCCGCTCCCCGGCATTCAGGATGCAGGCGGCCTCGTGGCTGACCAGTTCGTAAGTGTCGTCCTGGCCCGCCGGGGGGATGTAGCCTTCGGCGATGGCCCAGCGGCGCTTTCCAATCGGTTCCATGCTCATTCTCCTTCCATGGCCAGGCGCAGCACCTGGGCGAGGTGCAGGGGCTGGCGGCCGGTGGTCTGGACGATCTGCTCCCGGCAGCTGAAGCCGTCGGCGATCACCAGGGTGTCCGGGGCCGCGGCCCGCACCGCCGGCAGCAGCATCCGCTCTCCGCAGGCCATGGACACGGCGTACTTGTCCTTCTCGAAGCCGAAGGAACCGGCCATGCCACAACACCCGGAATCCAGGATTTCGTAGTCCAGGCCCAGCTTTTTCAGCACGGCCTCCTCGGCGGTCATCTTGATGATGGCATGGTGGTGGCAGTGGCCGTGGACCACCGCCTTTCTCGCCACCGTGCCGAAGGAGAAGCCGGGTGCCTTCTCCTCGATGAATTCGGAGAGCAGGAAGACCTGTTTCGAGAGCCGTTTCGCCTGCTCATTGCCCGGCAGCATCTGGGGTAGCTCCTCCCGGAAAACCGTGAGGCAGGCGGGTTCCAGCCCGACGATGGGGACGCCGTCGCGGATGTCGTCGGCCAGGGTGTCCAGGATGTCCCGGAGATACGCTCGAGCCCGGTCCAGCATCCCGAATTCGTAGAGGGGACGGCCGCAGCACAGATGCTTTGGGGGAATGCGGATCTCGAAGCCGGCCCGCTCCAGGACTTCGGCCGCCGCCTGGGCGATCTCCGGGTGGAAGTAATTGTTGAAGGTGTCGGGCCAGAGGACGAGGGCCTTGCCCGTCTTCGCCCAGGGGCGCTGCCGGAACTGGCGGGTGAAGGGCGTCCGGGCGAAGGCGGGGATGCGGCGCTCCCCGGCGATGCCGATGGCGCCTTTGGCCCAGCCGGCGAAGGGCTCGTGCTGGGAGAAGAAGTTGAAGAAGCCCGGGGCGTGGGAGGCGAGCCGGGCCCAGCGGTCCACCAGGCCGAAGGCGTAGGCCGGGGCGGGACGCAGCCGCCCCTCGTAGTAGTGGGCCATGAACTCCGCCTTGTAGGTGGCCATGTCCACGTGCACCGGGCATTCCCCCTTGCAGCCCTTGCAGGACAGGCAGAGGTCCAGGGCCTCCTTCACCGCCGGCTCCTTCCAGCCCCGGGTGAGCGTCTCTCCGCGGAGCATCTCGAACAGCAGCCGGGCCCGGCCCCGGGTGGAGTGCATCTCCTCGCCGGTGGCCATGTAGCTGGGGCACATGACGCCCTTGCGGCTGCGGCATTCCCCGACTCCGACGCAGCGCAATACCGCCCGGGCGAAGTCGTGGCTGTCCGAAGAATAGGCGAAGCCGGTTTCCAGGGGCGGCGGGTTGTACTCGGTGCCGATTCGCAGGTTCTCGTCGGCCCGGTAGGCGTTGACGATCTTGCCCGGGTTCATCTTGTTGTCCGGGTCCCAGATGGCCTTGAACTCCCGGAAGGCGTCCATCAGTTCGGGCCCGAACATGATGGGCAGCAGTTCCGCCTTGGATTGCCCGTCGCCGTGCTCCCCGGAAATGGAGCCACCCAGGCCGGTCACCAGATGGGCGGCGGCGTGGAGGAAGTCCCGGAAATCCTGGATGCCGGCGGCGGTTTCCAGGTCGAAGTCGATGCGGGTATGGACGCAGCCCTGGCCGAAGTGGCCGTAGAGGTCGCACTCGTAGCCGTATTTTTCGAACAGGGTCCGCAGCTCCCGGAGGTAGGTGCCCAG
Source organism: Actinomycetota bacterium (assembly GCA_050259815.1). Classification (GTDB taxonomy): domain Bacteria; phylum Pseudomonadota; class Gammaproteobacteria; order Burkholderiales; family Rhodocyclaceae; genus JAGTRP01. The sequence goes on from JBLNBI010000079.1 coordinate 4,696, forward strand.
CTTTTCCGGCGGCACCGAGGAGTCCTCCCAGCCCTCCCAGGTGATGGCCTTGTCCGGGACGTGGGCGGTGGCCCCCAGCCCGGATTCCCGGATTTCCCAGACGTGCTGCTCCTGCCTGGGGTCGTCGTAGAGCTTCATGGTGGGCGGGCTGCCGGCGAATTTCAGGCGGTCCATGAGGGCCTGGGCGCGGGCGTCGGATTCCGCCTTGTCTTTGCCGCCGAATTCCACCAGCAGCCAGCCCTGGCCATCAGGCAGCAGCGGTAGGTCCTCCGGGTGGATGTGCATGGCCTTCATGTCGTCCACCAGGCGGTCGTCCATGCCCTCCAGGGCGATGGGGCCGGCTGCCATGATCTCCGGGACGTGGTCGCCGGCCTCATAGACGCTCGGGTAGCCGAGGACCAGCAGGGAGCGGGCCGCCGGCCAGTCCACCAGCCGCAGCTTCGCTTCCAGCACCACCACGCAGGTACCCTCGGAACCCACCAGGGCCTGGGCGAGGTTGAAGCCGTTTTCCGGCAGGAGGGCCGGCAGGTTGTAGCCGGATACCCGCCGGGGAATGTCCGGAAAGCGTTCCCGGATGCGCTCCCCCTGGCTCTCGGCCAGGTTCCGCAGGCCGGCGTAGATGTCCCGGCGGCGGCCGCCTTCCAGGACGATGCGGTGAAACTCGTCTTCGGAGGTAGCGCCCACCGTCATGCGCAGGCCGTCGTAGGTCAGCACGTCCAGCTCGATGACGTTGTGGGTGGTCTCGCCGCCCATGACCGAGTGGGGGCCGCAGGAATTGTTGCCGATCATGCCCCCCAGGGTGTTGTGGGTGTGGGTGGCCGGGTCGGGGGCGAAGGTGAGGCCGTGTTCCTGGGCCGCGTGGCGCAGGTCGTCCAGCACCACCCCGGGCTGGACCCGGGCCGTCTTGGCGGCCGGGTCGATGGCCAGGATGCGGTTCAAGTACTTGGAAAAATCCATGACCACCGCCACGTTGCAGCACTGGCCGCACAGGCTGGTGCCGCCCCCCCGGGACAGCACCGGGGCGCCGTACTGGCGGCAGAGGGCGACGGTCTGGACCACATCGTCGACGGTGCGGGGGACGACCACGCCGATGGGCACCTGGCGGTAGTTGGAGGCGTCGGTGGCGTAAAGAGCCCGGGAGCCCGAATCGAAGCGCACTTCGCCGCCGATGGCAGCCTTCAGGTCGGCTTCCAGGGCCCGGGCATCGATGCCCGCCCGCAGGTACAGGCGCCGGGTGTCTACGAATTTTCGAAACATCGGGCGTCCTGTTCCTTGAACACCAGGCCCAGACCCGGCCGGTCGTGGGCGGAGGCGAGGGTACCGTTCACCGGTTGGGGAGCGCCGTCGAACAGCATCCCCTCGATGCGTGCATGGTCGTGGAAATATTCGAGATGGACCGCCGGCCGGGCGGCGCAGCACAGGGGCACGTGCAGGGCCGGGGCGCAATGGCTGGACAGGGGCACGTTGAAGGCCTCGCACAGGGCCGCCACCCCGAGGAAGCCGGTGATGCCGCCGCAGCGGGTGGCGTCGGCCTGGAGGATGTCCACCGCCTGGGCCTCCAGCATGCGGCGGAAGTAGGGCAGGTCGTAGCCGTATTCCCCGGCGCTGATGGCCATGCCGGCCGGGCCCCGGTCCCGCAGGAGGCGCAGGCCGGCAAGGTCGTCGGAGGACACCGGCTCCTCGAACCAGGCCACCCGCAGATCGGCGAAGCGCTCGGCGAAATGGAGGGCCTGCTTGCGGTTGTAGGCGCCGTTGGCGTCCACGAAAAGCTGGGTTTGCCGGCCGACGGCCTGGGCGGCGGCGGTGACCCGCTCCACGTCCTGGTCGGGATGGCGGCCGATTTTCATCTTCACCCGGCCAAAACCCTGCTGGGCCCAGCCGCCCAACTGCTCCTGCAATTCCTCGGTGGAGTAGCTGGTGAAGCCGCCGCTGCCATAAATGGGGATGGCTGGGCGAGCTTGGCCCAGCAAGGTCGCCAGGGACACTTCCAGACATCTGGCCTTGAGGTCCCAGAGGGCCGCATCCACCACCGAAATGGCCATGGAGCAGATGCCCGGCCGGCCCAGGTTGCGGATGGCCACTGCCATGTCCGCCCAGCGGGCATTGGTGGCGAGGGCGTCCCGGCCCGGGAGGAGGGGGACGAAGCGGTCCCGGATGAG
>JBLNBI010000080.1:0-17349 GCA_050259815.1 Actinomycetota bacterium
GGCCTCCAGGGAGGCTCGATCCAGCATCTGGAGGCGGTTCAGGTTATCCAGCCCGATGGCGCCCACGTTGAACACTCGGCCGGGATACTCACCCAATTGGATCACCCGACGCCGATAGGGCTCGGCCGCAACGAAGTGAAGGTGGGACATCTTCGTGACCGCGTGGCGGATAGCCTCGTCGATAGCGCCCTCCGTGGTCTCGCCCCCATGCAGGTGGGCAATGGGGATGCGGAGCGCCATGGCGGCCTGGACGGCGGCCAGCATCTCGTAGCGATCCCCCAGCATCACCACTAGATGGGGGCGCAGGCGTTCCAAGGCGTCGGCGAAGCCAATGGTGCCCAGGCCCACGGATTTGGCAATGCCCACACCGGTATCGCTGGACAGCAGCATTTCCACCCGGGCGTCGATGGCAAAACCATCCTTCTCGATCTCCCGATAGGTGAGCCCGAATTCCGGAGAGAGGTGCATGCCGGTGGCGACCACCTGGAGTTCCAGGGCATCATCCCCGCGAATTTCGTCCATCAGCCAGCGCAACAGCCCGTACTCGGCACGGCTGCCAGTGACGACGCAAATGCGGCGGGCCTGGGTCATAGGGTAATCAGCTCATCGAACACGAAGTCACGGCTTGCCGGCCTCCCCATGATCTCGTCCCAGCGCATGGGGGAGATGCCGGTGCCGGGGCGCTTGGCCACCACGTTGTCGGGGGTGAAAGGCTCGCCCTGGCGGATGGCGCGGGCAGCCACCAGGGACTTGCGGGCGATGGGCCGGTTGGGCAGCTCGCTGGGGGACGGCGCCTTGACCGGGGAGCCGAGGGCGGCTTCCACGTTGCGGATGGCGGTCACCATGGCCGCCAGCTCCGCCGGCTCCAGGCTGGCCTTGTGGTCGGGCCCGGGCAGGTTGCGGTCCAGGGTGAAGTGCTTTTCGATGACCGCCGCGCCCAAGGCGACGGCGGCGATGGAGACCTCGATGCCCGGGGTATGGTCCGAGTAGCCCACCGTCACCCCGAAGGCCTGGGCCAGGGTGGCCATGGCCCGCAGGTTCACGTCGCCGTAGGGGGTCGGGTATTCGGTATTGCAGTGGAGCACCGTGATGGACCGCCGGGGCGTGCCGGCCGCCTCCAGCACCGCCAGGGCCTCCTCCACCTCGCCCAGGGTGGACATGCCGGTGGACAGGATGAGGGGCTTGCCGCTCTTCCCGAGGTGGCGCAAATACGGCAGGTTGGTTATCTCGCCGGAGGGGATTTTCAGGAGGGGCACGTCCAGGCCGAGGAGGTAGTCAGTGCTGGGGATGTCGAAGGGGGAGGACAGGAAGGTGATGCCCTTCTCCCGGCAGCGGGCGAGGAGCGCCCGGTGGGCCGCGTCGTCGAGCTGGAGGCGTTCGAGCATGGCCTGCTGGCTCTCCGCCTCGCCGGTGGTGACCTTCTGGTAGCCGGCCTTGGGAGCGGTGACGCTGACCAGGCTCTTGGCGTCGAAAGTCTGGAACTTGACGGCGTCGGCGCCGGCCGCGGCGGCGGCATCGACCAGGGCGAAGGCCAGGTTCAGGTCGCCGTTATGATTTACGCCGGCTTCGGCAATGATGAGAGTCTTCTGCATGGTCATCTTTTCAGTACGGTCCCGTCCGGGCAGTCGGCCTTCACCAGCGCCCCGGCGCCGATGAAGCAGCCCTTGCCGATGGTGACGCCCTCGCGCACCACGGCGCCGCTGCCCACGAAGCTGCCGTCCCCCACCACCACCCCGCCATTGACGATGGCGCCGGTGGCGATATGGCAGTGGTTCCCGATGCGGGCATCGTGCTCCACCAGGGCGCGGCTGTTGATGATGCAATTCTGCCCCACTTCGGCCCGGGGCTGGACGATGGCGCCGTGGGCCACCAGGGTGCCGGCCCCCACCCGGGCGTGGCGGGAGACTTCCGCCGCCGGCGAAACCACCACCGGCAGGGTGGCGCCCAGGCCGACCAAGAGGTCGTAGAGGCGCTGCCGGGGGGCTGCGCTGCGGATCTGGCCGAGGCCGATGAAGGCGTGGCCGCAGCCCTTCAGGAGTTCCGGCAGGTCGGCGTCGGCGCCGAGGATGGGATAACCCAGCACGGCCTCGCCCACCTTGTCCGGCATATCCACCAGGCCGGCGATGGCGTAGCGGCCTTGGCGCTCGATCACGTCGATGCAGGTGGCGGCATGGCCGCCGGCGCCGACGATGAGTAGGCGCTCAGCCATGGTCCGCCAAACCTGGGGTGGAGGGAATATTCACCACCCGGGCTTCCAGGGACGAGGCCCCGGGCAGGGGCATGGCCGGGCAGTCCGCGTACATGGACAGGGTGTTGAGGAGGCGCCATACCGGCCGGGTCATGAGGCCGGCGTCGTTGGTGGCCGCCAGGATGGCGTCCCGCTGGCCGGCAGCGGCCGGGTCCAGAATGAGGGTCTGGAGCCAGTAGTTGGCCTGGGCGCCGGGCCGCTCCTGGAAGAGGCGAACGCCGGGGATGCCTTCCAGTGCCTGGGCGTAGAGGCCGGTGAGCCGGCGCTTCTGCGCGATGAAGCCGGGCAGCTCCTCCAGCTGGGCGCAGCCGAGGGCGGCGTTGAGGTTGGGCAGGCGGTAGTTGAAGGCCACCTCGTCGTGGGCGAACTCCCAGCGGTGGGGCAGCTTGGCGGTGGTGGTCAGGTGCTTGGCCCGGCGGGCCAGTTCCGGATCGTCGGTGAGGATGGCGCCCCCGCCTCCGGTGGTGACGATCTTGTTGCCGTTGAAGCTGACCGTCCCCAGGCGGCCGAAGGTGCCGGTGTGGCGCCCGTCCAGCCAGCTGCCCAGGGATTCGGCGGCGTCCTCCACCACCGGCAGATTCCAGCGCTCGGCGAGGGCCATCAGGGCCGGCATGTCCACCGGGTGGCCGAAGGTGTGCATGGGCACGATGGCGGCCAGACGCCGGCCGGTGCGGCGGTTGAAAGGCTGGCCGCCGCGGATTTCGGCCACCTCGTCCAGCCAGGTGGCCAGGGCGGGCACGTCGATGCCCAGGGTGGCCTCGTCGCTATCCACGAAATGGGGCCAGGCGCCGCAGTGGCGCACCGCGTTGGCCGTGGCCACGAAGCTCAGGGCCGGCACCAGGACTTCGTCGCCGGCCTCGACTCCGGCCAGCAGCAGGGCCACTTGGAGGGCCGCCGTGCCGTTGGCCACCGCCACGCAGTGGGCGGCGCCGGTGAATTCGGCCAGGTTCCGCTCGAAGCAGTCCACGAACTTGCCCACCGAGGACACCCAGCCGGTATCCAGGCATTCCTTGACGTAGTCCCACTCCCGGCCGGCGAAGGTGGGCTCGTGCAGCGGCACCGGCTGGTCGCCGGCCACCTGGCGCAGGGCCGCGACGATGCGCTTGGGAAGCTCGGCTGCGGTGCTCATAGGTTGTAGATGTCCGCCTTGTAGCGGGCCAGGTTGGCGGGCTCGGCGAACCAGGCCACGGTTTCCGCGAGGCCCCGGGCGAATCCTTCCCGGCCGCCGTACTGGGGTTCCCAGCCCATGCGCTCCTTGGCCTTTTCCCGGCTGGCGAAGAGCCGTTCCACTTCGCTCTTTTCCGGGCGCAGGCGCTGCTCGTCGCAGACGATCTCCACTTCCTTGCCCATCACCTCGGCGATGAGGGCGGCCGTGTCGCCGATGGAAATTTCGAAGCTGCTGCCGACGTTGGTGACCTGGCCGATGGCGGCCTCGGACTCCAGGGCCGCCACGAAGCCCCGGGCGGTGTCGGTGACGAAGGAGAAGTCCCGGGTCGGGTGCAGGGCGCCGAGCTTGATCTGGCGGGCGCCGTTGGCGATCTGGGTGATGATGGTGGGGATCACCGCCCGGGCGGACTGGCGGGGGCCGTAGGTGTTGAAGGGGCGCAGCACCGCCACCGGGGTGCCGAAGGAGGCGTGGAAGGACAGGGCGATCTGGTCGGCGCCGATCTTGGAGGCCGAATAGGGGGACTGGCCCTGGAGGGGATGCTCTTCGGTGATGGGCACGAAGCGGGCGGTGCCGTAGACCTCGCTGGTGGAAGTGTGGACCACCTTGGCCACTCCCAGCTCCCGGGCCGCCTGGACCACGTTCAGGGTGCCCTTCACATTCACGTCCACGTAGGTGTCCGGGGAATGGTAGGAGTAGGGAATGGCGATGAGGGCCGCCAGGTGGAGCACCGCGTCGCAGCCCTGCATGGCGGTCTTGACCCCGTGGGGGTCGCGGATGTCGCCGGCGAAGACTTCGAACTTGCCCTTCACGTCCGGGGCGCAGTGGTCCAGCCAGCCCCAGGTGCCGAAGGAATTGTAGAGGGTGAAGGCGCGGACATCATGGCCCAGGCGCACCAGGTGCTCGGTCAGGTGGGAACCGATGAAGCCGTCGGCTCCGGTCACGAGGATTTTCAACGCAATACCTCCTGAAGGCGGCCGCTTGCCCCGCCGCGGTGGATTTTCTCGTAATGGGCCAAATATTGGCCAATGGAATAATCGTCCCGGAAACGGGCCAGGTCGTCCTCCCGAATCTCCGGGTAACCGGCCAGAGCCTTGCGGATATTGGCCGCGAGGGCATCCGCGTTTCCTATGGGAGACAGAAAGGGCGACAACTTGCCGATCAGGATTTCGCTGGGCCCCGTGGGACAGTCGGTGCTCACCACCGGCGTACCGAGAATGAGGGATTCGATGAGGACCGTGGGAAGCCCCTCGCTGTCGGAGGACATGGCGAAAAGCGCTGCATGCTTCACCCAGGGATAGGGGTTCCGCCGGAAACCCGGCAACAGCACCTTGTCCTGGAGATTGAATTCGGCGATGAGGGCCTTGATGGAAGCCTCGTACTCCTCTTCCTGGCGGCAGGTGGTACCTCCCAGGAGGACCAGCTTGTGGGGGATACCGGCGTTGGCGTAGGCCCGGATGAGCAGATCCTGGCGTTTGCGGCTGCCGATGCGGGCAACATAGACGATATAAGGCTCCGCCGGGATGTCCTTGGCCGGCTCCTCCGCCAAAGCACGCAGCCGCTCGAAATTGAAGGGGTTGTAGATGGTGGTGACCGAGGCCGGGCGGATTCCCATGTCGTGCACCAATTCTTGTTCCATGGCCTTGGAAACCGTGACGATGTGGCGCCCACCGTAGATGCGGCGAAATTTCCGGAGCCAGCGTGCCTCTCGGAATTTCCGCTTCAGCCCCACGCTGTTGGCAAGTTTGGCCAGCAAAAAGATCCGCATGGAATTGCGGTAACGGATCATGACGTCAGGTAAGCGGGCAATACCTGAAATACGGTCGGCATCCTCAGAGTTGGAAATGAAGAAGTCGAACCGGCGACCGTCGGCCTCCACCTCGGCCACCTTCCGGCGCAGGGCCCGGGCCAGGAGCAGCTTGTTGATGGGCCGAGACTTGGACAAGACGCCGTCCTCGGATACCGGATGCACCGGGATCCCCCGGACGTCGTGCTCAATCTCGTTCCTCAGGATGAAGACGTGGGCGTCGTGGCCCAGGGCGATGAATTTCTCGGCGAAGTTCAGGGCGATGCGCTCGGCGCCGCCGCCCACCAGGGAGTCCAGGAGCATGCCGACGCGGTACGTGCTGGTCATCGCCGCCCTCCCGCCGCCAAGGCCTCCTGCAGGCGGCCGAACACCATGTCTACCGTCATCTCCGCCATTGGCGTGGTTTCGCTGCAAGCCTCCCCGAGGCGGGGATGGTCCAGGCTGAAATCCAGCGGATGGTCGAGGGGCCCATAGGCGGCTCGCGGCAGCAGGCAGTGGTAGAGGCCAACCATGGGCACGTCGAAGGCGCTCATGATGTGGGTTGGGCCCGTATCCACACCGACATAGGCATCGAGTTCGGCCATGAGGGCTGCGGTGGGGCGCAGGGGCAGGCCGGCCAACTGGACTGCCGGTGCCCCTAGTTGCTCGGCCAGTTCGCCGGCCCTCGCCCGATCATCCGGGCCACCGAATACCAGGAACGCAGCCCCCGGCCACCGGGCTCTGACCCGGCTGCAAAACTCGCGGAAATGGCCCAGGGGCCAGTCCCGGAAAGCCTTGGTCGGGAAGCTCGCCACCTGCAAGCCGATGCGCGGGTGGACGCCCGCCAACCCCACGCTTTCCAGACGATTCTGCGCTTCTGCCCTTTCCGCCGGGGTGAGTTGGAAAGCGAGACGGTATCCGGCCGGCTCCACGCCAAGGGCGCGCACCAGCCGCAAGGCAATGTGGACCGCGTGCTCGCTGTAGGGAGCAGGTTCTTCCACCGCCAGAGTAAGTCGTCCATTGAGCTCGGCACTCTCCTGCCGGAAGGCGACCACCTGTTTGGCCACCCGGAGCGCGTATTCCACCAGGGCCTCGTCGTGGCCGTAAACTAAGGCCAGGTCATAGGGACGGCCAGGCATGCGCCCCATGAGGACAGCACGCTTCTTCTCGATGGCGCCTACCTCATGGAGGAAGGGCAGATGCTCCAGCACCTCTGCCCGGTTGGGATGGGCCAGCACCGTGAGCTTCGCTTCCGGCCAGCGCTTCGCAAGGGCGCGCAGGGCCGGCGTGGCCAGCAGGGTGTCGCCGATGCGGGTGACGTTGATGACGAGAATGGAGCGGGGTGTGTCGATCATCCGCGGAACCTGCTGTAAAGGGCACCCAACCAGGGGCGAGAGTAAATCCGGGTGCGGCTTGCCAGCCAGTCCCCGGGCCGCTCCTTGGTGACGAAGCGGGCGATGCGGCAAGGATCGGTCGCCGGAGTATTGACCCGAATCTCGGTGGTGTAGAGATGGTCGAAGCCGACGCTCTGGGCCGTGTCGATGTAGTCATCGTCGTAGTAACCCTGGGGCCAGCACAGATGTCGAGAGCACTCCCCCAGGCGGGCTATCAGCATTTGGCGGGAGAGATCCAGGTCCGCTGCCAGTGCGTCCCGGCGCGCAGCCGGGTCCGCCAGTTCCCGATCCCAGCGGGTGTGGGTGTGGGTATGGGAATGGAATTCGAAGGTGCTGGCCGCCGCCATGGCCTCCATTTCGGACCAGCGCACCATGACGCTATCGGCATCTCCGGCGGCGATGCGCTGTTTGCATTCGGTATGGTTCGGGGTGGCTGCTTTGGCATCCCGCACCGGACCATCCCCGAGCCAACCGGTGACGACAAAAAGTACCGCCCTCATGCCGAACTCCGCCAGCACCGGATGGGCGTAAACGAAGTTGTCCAGATAACCGTCGTCGAAGGTGATGACGCAGGTCCTGGCCGGCAGGGGCTCGCCCCGGAAGAAGCGCTCCACCTCGTCCAGCCCCGCGGAGCGCCAGCCGGCGGCGGCCAGGGCGGCGATCTGGTCCCGGAAGGCGGCGGGCGAGACAGTGACCAGCCCCGGCGAGGGGCTGACGTGGTGGTACATCAGGACGGGAAGCGCCTTGGCCCGCTTCATGGTTGGGCGAGGAGCCTTCTGTAGAGGGCGTCCATGCCCTTGGCCATGGCCTCCCGGGAGTAGATGCGGCGGATGCGTTCGCTGGCGGCCCGGCCCATGGCCTGGCGCTTTTCCGGATCGGCGAGGAGGACATTGATGGCGGCCGCCAGGGCCGAGCCGTCCTTGGCGGGGACCAGGAGGCCGGTCTCGCCGTCCGCCACCACCTCCGGCACGCCGTCCACATTGCTGCCGATGGCGGGCAGGCCCATGGCCGCCGCTTCGATGAAGGCAGTGCCCAGGGCTTCCTGGTGGGTAGGCAGGACGAAAAGGTCCAGGGACTGGAGCACATTGACCACATCCCGGCGCAGGCCGAGGAGGTGGACCCGGTCGCCCAGGCCGTCGGCGGCGATGCGCTTGACGATGTCGTCGTGCATGGGGCCGTCGCCGGCGAAGATGAAATGGACGCCGGGATGCCGGGCGAGGACCTGGGGCACCGCGTCCATGATCTCGGCGTGGCCCTTCTTCAGGCGCAGGATGGCGACGGTGCCGACCAGGACCGCCTCGGGGGGCAGGCCCAGCTCGGCGCGCAGGGTGCCGCCCCCGGGAGCCGCCTGGTAGCGGGAGAAATCGATGCCGGTGCATACTGCCGTCACCTTCTCCCGGGGCACGCCGGCCGACACCAGGTATTCGCCGACGAAGCGGCTCACCGTCACTACGTGGTCGGGCAGGATGCTGTAGGTGAAGCGGGAGGTGATGGGCAGGGCCAGATGGCGGGTGCGGACCACCCGGGGGCGGCCGCTGCCCAGGCTGCGGGCCGCCATGCCGGCCAGTTGGGTATCCCGGCCGCTGTGGGTATTGACGATGTCGGCCCGGAAACTGCGCATCAGGCGGCGCAGCTTGAGCACGGCGGGCAGGTCGACGGCGCTGCGCATCCGCACCTCGAAGGCCTCGAAGCCCGCTTCCCGGGCCCGGTCGGCCAGACGGGCGCCCGGCTGGCAGATCACCGCCAGCTCATGGCCCAATTCCCGCATGCCGATGAGCTCGTTGAGGGTGCGGTTTTCCTGGCCGCCCCAGCCCTTGGAGGATTCGGTGTGGAGTATCCGCATCAGGCGACCTCAGCCAACTTCTGCATGCGGTGGAGACGGGCGTAGAGGCCGTCCCGGGCCAGCAGCTCGGCGTGGCTGCCTTCTTCCATCTTGCGGCCGTCGGCCAGGGTGATGATGCGGTCCGCCCCCTCGATGGTGGACAACCGGTGGGCGATGACCAGGGTGGTGCGCCCCATCATCAGCTCGTCCAGGGCTGCCTGCACTTGGCGTTCCGACTCGGTATCGAGAGCCGAGGTCGCCTCGTCCAGGATGAGGATGGGGGCATCCTTCAGCAGTGCCCGGGCAATGGCCAGGCGCTGACGTTGCCCGCCGGAGAGTTTGACGCCGTTCTCGCCGATGAGGGTGTCGAACCCCTGGGGCAGGGATTCGATGAACTCCAGGGCGTGGGCGGCCTTTGCTGCCGCCCGGATGGCGTCGACGTCGATCTCCCGGCGTATACCGTAGGCGATGTTGGCGGCGATAGTGTCGTTGAACAGCGTCACTTCCTGACTGACGAGGGCGATGTTGGCCCGCAGGTCGGCCAGCTTGATGGCCTCCAGGGGATGCCCATCCACCCGGATCTCGCCGCCATCCACATGGTAAAAGCGGGGCAGCAGGTTGGCGGCGGTCGTCTTGCCGCTGCCGGAAGGTCCCACCAGGGCCACGCACTCCCCTGGCTGAATGGTGAAGCTGACGCCATCCAGGGCTCGGCGCTCGGCCCCCGGGTAGGAGAAGACGACATTGTCGAACTCCACCAGTCCCTTGGCCCGGGAGAGCCGCTCCTGGCCCTGATCGTCCTCGGGGGGCTCGTCGATCAAAGCAAAAACGCTCTCCGCCGCCGCCAAGCCCCGCTGGATGGGGGCGTTCACGTCGGTGAGGCGCTTCAACGGCGCCAGGACCATGAGCATGGCGGTGATGAAGGAAACGAAGCTGCCGACGGTGGTCTGATCGTTGGCAGCCTGTTGCAGAGCCACGGCCATGATGATGGAGAGGGCCAGAGCGGCGAAGAACTGCACCAGGGGCCCCTGGGCTGCCGAAGCCACCGTGTTGCGCATGTTCAGGCGGCGCTGAAGATGCACGGCTTCGCCGAAACGCTCGGTCTCGTAGGCTTGGCCGCCGAATATCTTGACCACCTTGTGGCCCTCGATGGTTTCCTGGAGTACCTGGGTTATCGTGCCCTGGGACTCCTGGAGCCCCCGGGCCACCCGCCGCAGCCGGCCGCTGAAGGCCCGCACCACCAGGGCAATGAAGGGGACCATGGCGACGGTGACGAGGGTCAGCTTCCAGTTGAGATACAGGAGCCACGCCATGAGGCCAATGATGGAGAGGGAGTCCTTTACCAGGACTGTCAGGGCGCCGGTGGCGGCTGCCGCCACGCCGCCCACGTCGTAAGCCACCCGGGACATGAGGCGACCGGAGGCGTTGTCGTTGATATAGCGCGTGGGCAGGTTGACGATGCGTTCGAACATGGCCCGCCGCAGCTCGGTAATGACGTTCTGAGCTACCCAGCTCATGGCGTAATCGGCGACAAAACCGAAAATGGCCCGGGACAGGAAGATCGTGAAGATGCCCGCAGGGTAGAGGAGCCAGTCCCAGCCACCCCGGGCCTTGGCGAAACCGTCATCCAGCAGGTATTTCATCAGGGCCGGGAACAGCGGCTCGATCAGGGAAGATATCCCCATGCAGCCCACCGCAGCCAGGAAAGCCCGCCAGTAGGGCCGGACGTAAGTCAGGAGCCGCAAGTAAAGCTGGCGACTGTCCATCTCGTTCTCAACCGTCATGGAATCAGAGGCGCCAGAAGAGATGGCCGGCGGCACCGTAGGCCTCGGGATCAAGGACAGACTTCACATCCACCACCACGGCGCCCGGTTTGGCCAACGCTGCCAACCCGGCTGGAGCCACTCCGACGAACTGTCGGTGAGCGACGGCGAGGATGACTGCGTCAGCTGCCTGCAGGCTTGCCAAGGGCAATGGCGAGATACCGTATTCGTGCTTTGCTTCGACGGCGTCCGCCACCGGATCGCACACCGCCACCTGAATGCCGTAGCTCTCCAGCTCCCGGACGATGTCGGGCACCTTCGAATTGCGCACGTCGGGGCAGTTTTCCTTGAAGGTGAGGCCCAACACCGTGACTTTGGCGCCCCGGATATTGCAGCCGGAATGGATCATGAGCTTGACCGTTTTCTCGGCCACGAACTTGCCCATGCTGTCGTTGATGCGCCGGCCGGCCAGGATGACTTCCGGGTGGTAGCCCAGCATCTCGGCCTTGTGGGTCAGGTAGTAGGGATCGACCCCGATGCAGTGGCCGCCCACTAGGCCCGGCCGGAAGGGCAGGAAATTCCACTTGGTTCCTGCCGCCTGGAGGACTTCGGTGGTATCGATGCCGATGCGGTCGAAGATGATGGCCAGCTCGTTCATGAAGGCGATGTTGAGGTCCCGCTGGGAGTTCTCGATCACCTTGGCGGCCTCGGCCACCTTGATGCTGGAGGCCCGGTAGACGCCCGCCTTGACCACGGATTCGTAGAGGGCGGCCACCTTGTCCAGGGTTTCGGGGCTGTCGCCGGAAACCACCTTGGTGATGGTGGTCAGGGTGTGCTCCCGGTCGCCGGGGTTGATGCGCTCCGGGGAATAGCCCACCTGGAAGTCGGCGCCCCACTTCATGCCGGAAAACTGCTCCAGCACCGGCACGCAGACCTCTTCGGTGGCGCCGGGATAGACGGTGGATTCGTAAATGACGATGGCGCCCCGCTTCATGTGGCGTCCGACCAGTTCGGAGGCGCCCACCAGGGGGGAGAAATCCGGGCGATGGGCCTCATCCACCGGGGTGGGCACGGCCACCACAATGTAGTCGGCCCGGGACAATTGGGCCGGATCGGCGGTGAAGGACAGGTGGACAGCGGCCTTCAGCCCATCCGACCCTACCTCACCTGTAGGATCTTCCCCCGCCATGAGTCGTTCCACTTTGGCCCCGGAAATGTCGAAGCCGATAGTGGTACGCCACTTGCCGAATTCCACGGCCAGAGGCAGACCGACATAACCGAGGCCGACAACGGCGACTAGAGATTGCGGGAGAAGCATAAATTCTTGAAAAAGATCAAATTATACCTTGCTGGCACGAATCAGGCGCTCTCGTCCTAAGCCAGCAGAGTGCTATAGAGCGCCACCATGCGCTCAGTCATGGCCGACAAGTTGTAGGCCTGGGCCGTTTCCGACGCTGCCCTACCCAGGCGCACCGCCATTTGGCGATCCACCACCCTGTTTAGGACCTCGGCCAGAGACTCGCCGTCCCCGTCGATGACATACCCGTTCTGCCCTTCAACCACCAAGTCGGCCCCGCCACAATCCCGGGTTGTCACCACCGGCAGACCACAGGCCATGGCCTCGAGGATAACGTTGCCGAAGGGCTCGTATACGGCGGGGAAGGAGAATACATCGGCGGCGCCATAGTAAGGCTTCACATCCTGCCGGGGTCCGAGGAAACGGACCCGGGGCAAAACCCCCAGTTTGTCGGCCATGTGCCGATACATCGCCTCGTGCTTATCCTTGCCCACCACCAAAAGCCAAGTGTCCCGCGGCAGCGCCGTCAGCAGACGATCCAGCCCCTTGCGTTGATAACCCGAACCTACAAAGAGAAAGAGCGGAGCATCCTGGGGAATACCCAGGCTCTTCCTGACTGCCTCGCGACTCTCCTTTACGCCCGGATTGAAGACAGCCGGATCGATCCCATTGTAGACCACCGGCAGGCGGTCGTCCGGAAGGCCGAACCATTCCTGGATTTCCCGCTTCACCAGTTGGGAGATGCAGATCACTACCCGAAGCCGGGGACTCTTGAAGAGAGCCTCCTCCGCCGCCAAGGTATAGCGGTTGAAGGAGTTCAAAGCCAGCCAAGCCCGTCCACGCGCTCCTAGGAGCCGAGCCCGGCGCGCCAGCCAGGCCCGGTGAAGGCCATCGCCAGCACGATAGATATCGCAGCATGGCACCTTCTCGTGGGACTGCACCAGATCGAAATGGCCGTCCGCGACCGCTTGACAGGCAGCCCTGCCGAAACTCGCGTCCCGCCATGTGCTGCCGATGTAGAAAGGATCGCAGATGTGCCGGCGAAACCGGCCCTCCGGGCCGTCCCAGCGCCGGGTAATGAGGGTTACGTCGAGGTCACTGCGCTCCAGCCCCGCCAGGGCCCGCTCGACAAAACGCTCTGCCCCTCCGTAGGGATTGTAGCGCTGACGAATAATGGCAAGTCTCATGCGGTTAATAGCTCCCGAGCAATTGAGTGCACCTGTTCCGGGGTCAGGCTCACCAGGCAGTCGCTCACCTTGCCGCCGCCGCAGCCGTCGATGCCGCAGGGGCGGCAGGGATGGCGGTCGCTCGCCACCACCCGGAAGGGGATGCCCCAGGGCCCCCATTGCTTGTCGCCGGAAGGCCCGAACAGGGCCACCGTCGGCGTGCCCACGGCGGCGGCGATGTGCATGGGGGCGGAATCGACGCCGACGAAGAGCTTGGCCTTGCCGGTGAGGGCCGCCATCTCCTTCAGACTCAGCTTGCCGGCCAGGCTGGCGACCGGCTTTTCCAGGCGGGACTGGATATCCTTCACCATGGCCAGTTCGTCCCGGCTCGGGGCAGCGGTCAGGACGATCTGATGGCCTTCCGCCTGGAGGAGGCGGATGAGGCCGGCCATGCGGTCGGCGGGCCAGCACTTGAAGAACCAGCGGGAAGCCGGGTGGATGTGGATGAACTCCCGGGGCACCAGCCCGAGCTGGCGCAGGTGGCCGGCCACCTGGGTGTCCGCCTCCCGCCCCGGGACCATGAGCAGCTTGCGCTCTTCCGGGGTCGGATAGATGCCGATGCGGCGCAGGGCGTCCAGGTTGGCCTCCACCACGTGGCGCAGGGCGTTGCGGGGATGGCCGTAGATGTGGGTGAAGCTGTTTTTCCAGCGCTTGCTGCCGGAGCGGTGAGGACCCACCGCCCACTGGGCTCCCAGCAGCCGGGCCAGCCAGGCGCCGCGCCAGTGCTCGGTGAGGTGGATGATGAGATCGTAGCGGGCATCCCGCAGCACGGACAGGAGATGCCACTCGGCCCGCAGCTGGCCCAGGAGTCCCAGCTTCTTCCAGTTCCGGTCCACCCCGTGCACTTCGGAAATATCCGGATGCAGGGTCAGCATGGGCGCCGTGTCGGTATAGACCAGGGCGTCGATGCGGGCCTGGGGGGCGTATTTCTTGAGGACGGAAAAGACCGGCGAGGACAGCAGCACGTCGCCGTGGTGGCGCAGCTTGATGACGAGCACCCGCTTCACCTGCTCGAGGGGAACGGCGTCGGCGACCGGCTTGAAGTTATCCATAACCGGGCATTTTACCGGTTCAGATGCAATACCGTCCCACCCGAAAGGGTCAATTCCACCGAAGTGACTGCCCCGTAGCCGAAATTGAGGCGGGTCCAGTCCGCCGCTTCCAGTCCCAGCCAATGGGCCAGCAGCATGCGCATCACCCCGGCGTGGGTGACCAGGACGGCTTCCGCGACGGCCAACTCGGCCACGAATTCCAGGGCTCGGGCCTGGAGCGCCAGGGCCGATTCTCCCCCTGGCGGCGCGAAGCCACCCACGTCCGCCGCCCAGGCATCCAGCGCCGCGGGGCCGATGTCGTCCCAGGTTCGGCCTTCCCAGTCGCCGAAGTGCATCTCCGCCAGGCGCTCGTCGATAGCGGGAGCCGGA
This sequence comes from Actinomycetota bacterium, assembly GCA_050259815.1. GTDB lineage: Bacteria > Pseudomonadota > Gammaproteobacteria > Burkholderiales > Rhodocyclaceae > JAGTRP01. The sequence goes on from JBLNBI010000080.1 coordinate 14,120, forward strand.
TGGAGGCGTTCTGCCAAGAGCCGGCAGCGGACCAGGGGACTGGTCCACACCGGCAGCCCGGCCGGCAGCAGGGAACGCAGGCGCTCCGCCGCGGCTTCGACGCCTTCCGCCGGCACGTCCAGGCGGCCGTAGCAGGTGTTGGCCGGGACCACCGGCTGCGGGTGGCGGACGAGGTGGAGGATCACAGGGGCAGCCTGGCCGCCACGCCCAGGTAGAAGGCGATTTCCGCTACCTGCTGGGTGGCGCCCAGGCAGTCGCCGGTGTAGCCCCCCAGCCAGCGCCGGAAGTATCTGGCCATCCACAGGGTGGCAAGGGCCGCCAGAACGCATCCCGCCAGGGCCTGGGCAGGCGGCAGAAGTGCCAGCCCGGCCAGGGTGCACAGGGCGGCGGTCGCCATCTCCCCCGGGGTGAGGCGGGTGGCCAAGGGCTTGGCCTTGGAGAGAGTGTCCTCCCGCACGTATTCCATGGCGGACAACAGGGTGGTGGAGGCAAAGCGGGAAACCGCATGCCCCGCCACCAGGGCGGCGGGCACCCAGGCGTCCGCCATTTCCGTGAGCAGGGTGAATTTGCCCAGCAGCGCCAGGACGATGGCCACCACGCCGTAGCTCCCCACCCGGGAGTCCTTCATGATCTCCAGGATGCGGAGCTTCTCCCAGCCGCCGCCCAGGCCGTCCACCGTGTCCGACAGGCCGTCCTCGTGGAAGGCGCCGGTGACGTGGATGGTGGCGGCCATGGCCAGGAGCACGGCGATGGCCTTGGGCCAGGCCAGGGCGGCGGCCAGATAGACCAGCGCCCCGATGCCCCCCACCAGCAGCCCCACCGCCGGGAAGTAGCGGGCCGAGCGGTTGAGGTGCTCGGCCGAGTGCCCGACCCAGGCGGGCACCGGCAGACGGGTGAAGAAGCGGACGGCACCGAAGAAATATTCGGCTTCGCGCTTGATCAGCACTTGTCGGAAACCCCAGCGGACTCGAAGCTCGCCATTTCGTTGAGGAAATTCACCGCCGCCTGGACCAGGGGATAGGTCAGGGCGGCGCCGGTGCCTTCGCCCAGACGCAGGCCCAGGTCAAGGAGGGGCTCGGCACCCATGGCCGCCAGCTGGGCACGGTGGCCGGGCTCGGCGGAGCGGTGGCAGAAGACACAGTAGTCGGTGAGGGCCGGGGCCACGCGGGCGGCCACCAGGGCGGCAGAGCCGACGATGAAGCCATCGACGAGGACCACCATGCCGGCCTGGGCGGCGGCAATCATGGCACCGGCCATCATGGCGATCTCGAAACCGCCGAACTCGGCCAGCACCGCCAGGGGATCGCTCACCTTGCCGGCCCGGGCCAGGGCCTTTTCCAGCAGGGCGCGTTTACGGTCCAGGCCCGCGTCGTCCAGACCGGTGCCGCGGCCGATGCATTCCGCCAGGGAGGCCCCCGTCAGGCAGTAGGTGATGAGGGAGGCGGCAGCCGTGTTGCCGATGCCCATTTCCCCGAAGCCCACCACATTACAGCCGTTCCCGGCCAGATTGCGGATGATGTCTGCCCCCCGCTCCATGGCGGCGGCGCACTCGGCGGGGGCCATGGCCGGTTCTTCGATGTAATTGCGGGTGCCCGGCCCCATCTTGGCATCCACCAGGCCCGGACGGGGACCGAAATCGTGGGCCACGCCGGCGTCCACCACGGTCAGGCCGAGGCCGTTCTGGCGGGCGAAGACGTTGATGCCGGCGCCGCCGGCCAGGAAGTTCTCCACCATCTGCCAGGTCACGTCCTGGGGATAGGCCGAGACGCCGGCCTTGGCGGCGCCATGGTCGCCGGCGAAGACGAGGAACTGGGGATTGGAGAGCTTGGGAGTGAGGCTTTGCTGCACCAGGCCGATCTTGTGGGCGACTGCTTCCAACTGGCCGAGGGCGCCCAGGGGCTTGGTCTTGCGGTCGATCTTCTGTTGCAGGGCAGCGGCGAGGGCGCGGTCGGGAGCGGTGACGGCGAGTTTGGGGGAATGCATCCGATTCTTCCTTTCAAAAATGACAAAAGGGCTTCGCGGCGACGCTGCCAAGCGCTGCCGCGAAGCCCTGTCCACAGGCTTCCTGAAATACGATCCAGCAGGTCTTCTGGCTCTCGGATCGACCGGTCCGCCGCGCCTTCCCGCCGGGTTTGTTTCCCCAGGTAGTGGCATGTTGCAGCGTCCGTCCCCGATTACAGCGGCGGGCCCGCCACGGATTTGCACCGTGTTCCGTTTTGCCGGATCGGGGCGGATTATCCGGCTTGCGGATTGGCTATGCAATCGCCTACCCTTCGCCCATGAAAGAACTCATCATCGGCGGTGCCCGCTCCGGCAAAAGCGCCCTGGCGGAGCGGCGGGCGACGGAATCGGGCCTGGCGGTCACCTATGTCGCCACCAGCCAGGCCTGGGACGAGGAAATGACCCGGCGCATCGCCCACCACCGGGAGCGGCGCCCCGCCCACTGGGGCTGCGCCGAGGAGCCCATCCGGCTCGCCGCCGTCCTGGAAAAGCACGCTACCCCGGACACCTGCCTGCTGGTGGATTGCCTGACCCTGTGGCTCTCCAATCTCTTCTTCGCCGGCCGTGCCGCCGCCCAGGTGGAGGCCCGGGAGGCCATCGACTGCCCGCTGATGGCCGGGGAAATTTCCGCCCTCCTGAACGCCATCGGCCGCCTGCCGGGTCAGATCATTTTCGTATCCAACGAGATCGGCTGGGGTGTGGTGCCGGAGAACCGGCTGGCCCGTCTTTTCGCCGACGAGCAGGGGCGCCTCAACCAGCAGGTGGCCGCCGCCTGCGACCGGGTGACCCTGGTGGCGGCGGGACTGCCCCTCTCCCTGAAGGAACCGGCCCGGTGAGCCGGGGGGCCATCGCCATCCTGGCCGGCCTGGCCCTCGCCGCCCCGGCTTCGGCGGAAGTGGGCGAGACGCCCTTCAAGCTCACCGCAGGCTACTACGTCTTCTCCGGCGGCGCCCGGGGGGTGGATGTGAATCTGCGCCACAGTTCCGACTTCGGGAATGTCTGGCTGGGGGAATACCAGTCCCACGAGCGCCAGGAGAACCAATGGCGCACCGGCTGGGACCGGACCTTCGGGGACAGCGTCCGCATCAGCCCCTCCGTGCAGGCCGCCGCCCACGGCTTCTTCGGGGGCAGCGTCAATGTGGAGACGGGGGATTCCTGGTTCGTGGGTGGCGGCCTGGGACGCACCAACCTCAAGCCCTACTGGAATCTCAATTTCGACCCCAATGACG
>JBLNBI010000081.1:0-4575 GCA_050259815.1 Actinomycetota bacterium
ACTCCTTCAAGAGCATCGGCCCCTTCACCAGCACCTCGCCGTTCTCGGCGATCTTGATCTCCACCCCCGGCGCCGGCCGGCCGACGGAATCGAGCTTGATCTCGCCGTCGGGCTGCAGGCAGACGTAGGCGCAGGTCTCGGTCTGGCCGTAGAACTGCTTGAGGTTGATGCCGATGGAGCGGTAGAAGCGGAACAGGTCCGGCCCGATAGCGGCGCCCGCCGTGTAAGCCACCCGCACCCGGGAGAGGCCGAGGACGTTCCGCAGCGGCCCATAAACGAAGAGGTTGCCGAGGGCGTAGAGCAACCGGTCGCCCAGTCCCACCGATTTGCCATCCAGGATTTCGGCGCCGCAGCGCTTCGCCACGTCCATGAAGTAATGGAACATCTTGCGCTTGATGGCCCCGGCGTCCTCCATGCGGATCATCACCTGGGTCAGCAGGCTCTCGAACACCCGGGGCGGCGCGAAATAGTAGGTGGGGCCGATTTCCCGCAGGTCGGTCATCACCGTGTCGCCGGATTCCGGGCAGTTGATGGTGAAACCGGCCACCAGTGCCTGGGCGAAGGAGAAGAGGTGGTCGCCCACCCAGGCCATGGGCAGGTAGGAGAGGATGTCCCCGTCGGGGGTCATCCGGTCCACCTGCACCCCGCCCTGGGCGGCGGAGATGAAAGCGGCGTGGGTCTGGCAGACGCCCTTGGGCTTGCCGGTGGTGCCGGAGGTGTAGAGCATCACCGACACGTCGTCGTAATGGCCCTTCTCCACCTCCATGTTGAGGAAGTCGGAATGGTTGCGGTCGTGAATCCGCCCCATTTCCATGAGCTCGTGGACATCGTGGAGGAAGGGCTGGTTGTAGTGCCGCATGCCCCGGGGATCGTCATAAACGATGTGTTCCAGGAGCGGCAGCTGGTCCTTCACCTCCAGGAGCTTGTCCACCTGCTCCTGGTCCTCCACCAGGGCGAAGCGGATGCCCGCGTCCTGGAGGACGAAGAGCATCTCCGCCGCCACCGCGTCCTGGTACAGGGGCACCGGCACGCCGCCCAGGCACTGGACAGCGGTCATGGTCATGTACAGGTGGGGGCGGTTGTCGCCGATGATGGCGAGGTTGTCGCCCCGCTTGAAGCCCAGGGCGGCGAGGCCGCAGGCCATGGCGCGGACCCGGTCGGCCACTTCGGCCCAGGTCCAGGTCTGCCAGATGCCCAGGTCCTTTTCCCGCATGGCGGGCGAAGCGCCGCGCACCTTGGCGTGGTGGAACAACAGACGCGGGAAGGTATGCAGACCATCCGGCGCCGCAACGCTAGCCTCAGTAAAAGGCATATTTGTCTCCTCCCTGCCGTAAGTCGGGTTGCCGGGTCGGCCCCCGAAATCGTGGGTTGTTTTAGGGTTTCCTGCGGCTCAGTGTATTCAGCTCATCGGCTTATAATTGTCATCCGCTAGACAATCGGGCGAAAAAATTGAAAGACGTGTCGGAGTTGCTTCGCACCAGCCAGTGGGGGCAGGCCCTGTCGGAAGAGGCATTGGCCAGGGCCCTGGCCGGCACTTCTGAACGCATTGTTCAGGCCGGAGCTTACGTGTGCCTTAAAGGCGACCCGGCCGAACACTGGATCGGCGTGGTGGATGGACTGGTGAAAATCGCCAGCCACTGGGTCACCGGCAAGACCGTCACCTTCACCGGCGTGCCCCCCGGCGGCTGGCTGGGGGAAGGCTCCATGCTCAAGCGGGAGCCGCGCAAGTACGACGTGATCGCCCTGCGGGATTCCCGCATCGCCTACATGAACCGGGCCGCCTTCCAGTGGCTCCTGGACAACAGCATTCCCTTCAACCGCTTCCTGCTCAACCACCTGAACGAGCGTCTCGGCCAGTTCATCGGCATGGTGGAGCACGAACGCCTCCTGGAAACGGAAGCTCGGGTGGCCCGCTGCCTGGCGGGGCTGTTCAACCCGGTGCTCTACCCGGGCACCAACCGGCAATTGCAGATTTCCCAGGAAGAGCTGGGCTACCTGGCCGGCGTCTCCCGCCAGCGGGCCAACCAGGCCCTCAAGGTGCTGGAGGAGGCCGGACTACTGCGCATCGAATACGGCGGCATCACCGTCCTGGACGTGGACGGGCTGCGCTCCTTCGGGGACTGATTCCCGGCCTCAGTGCTGGACCGCGCTGCGGTTCATGATGCGGTAGAGGGTCACCCGGGAAACCCCCAGCTGGCGAGCCGCCAGGCTCACGTTGTTGCCGTTGGCCCGCAGGGTCGCCCGGATCATTTCCCGCTCGAAGGACGCCCGGGCATCCTCCAGGGTGACCTGGGGCTGGTCTTCGGCGGCGGCTTCGAGGCCCAGGTCGGCGGCGCTGATGAGCCGGTTCTCCCCCAGGATCACGGCGCTGTGGACCCGGTTGATCAGCTCCCGCACATTGCCCGGCCAGTCGTGGGCATTCATGGCCCGCAGGGCGTCGGCGCTGAATCCCACCACCCGGCTGCGGTTGACGGCGGCGAACTTGCGCAGGATGGCCTCGGCCAGGAGCTGCACGTCCCCGTCCCGCTCCCGGAGCGGCGGTAGACGCAGGTGCAGGACGTTGAGCCGGTAGAAGAGGTCTTCCCGGAAGCGGCCCTCCGTAACGGCCTTCCTCAGGTCCACATGGGTCGCCGCCACCAGCCGGCAGTTCACCGGGATGGGCTGGGTGGAGCCCAGGCGGGTAATGGTGCGCTCCTGGAGGACCCGCAGTAGATTGGCCTGGAGATTCATGGGCAGGTCGCCGATCTCGTCCAGGAAGAGAACGCCCCCGTCGGCCGCCTCGATGCTCCCGACCTTGCGCTGGACGGCGCCGGTAAAGGCCCCCCGCTCGTGGCCGAAAAGCTCGGACTGGATCAGGTTGGCGGGAATTGCGGCGCAATTCACCACCACGAAGGGCCCCGACGCCCGTGAGGAATGCTGGTGGATGGCCTGGCTCACCAGTTCCTTGCCGGTGCCCGATTCGCCGCCGATCAGTACCGGCAGGTCGGCCTTCACCACCTTCTCCAATTGCCGGAAGAAGTCCAGCATGGCCGGACTGGCGCCGAAGATGCCGAAATGCTCGGAGGCCTTCTGGGCCCGCTCCAGGGCCCGGCGCAGGCTCGCCTTGCCGTGGGCGTGGCCGATGGTGGCGGCCAGCCGCCCCGTATCCACCGGTAGGGTGTGGTAATCGTGGAAGGCGGTGAGGAGCGACAGCCACGATCCCGAATCGGCCAGCAGATCGGGCCGCACCACCGCGATCCATTCGGCGCCGGGGGCGGCGGCCATCAGTTTCTCCACCTCCTCCCGGGGCAGTACCGGCGAGCGGTCCAGGGTCACCAGGCCGACGCTGCAACGCCGGTCCGCCACCAGCCGCCGGGCATCCGCCGCCGACCGGGCGTAGTGCACGGCGGTATCCGAACGCTCCAACTGCCGCAACTGGGCCCCCAGCATCCCGTGGGGATCGAAGGCAAGCAGGTTCCGTCTTTCCATCAGGCACTTCCTGGACGATCCGCGCCGGGACACCAGCCCCGGCACACCGCCGCAATCTAGTCCGCCATCCGGTTGCCTAGAAATACCTGCGACACCTGCATGGCCGGCCGGAATCCCCCCACCGGACGCCCTTCCCGACGCCCAGCCTGGGGTGCATACCCCGTAAATCCGGCCGCTTTACAGTCCGCCGGGATCGGGCCGTGGATTCCCGCCCCCCTGGAAGACAGCGGCCAGCGGGGCAACCGCCATGCCCACGCCATTGTCCGTCCGCTTCCGGGCTGTTTCAGAACCTTTACACGCCGACCTTCGCCAGCCTGACGCGGGGATCGCAAAAGCCCGACATTTACGTTTCCATTCAATAACTTAATCGATGCCATATGGATTGGCACACCCGTTGCTGTCGGGGGGCGCAGGACGCTGCATCGTGCGGCGCCCGACTTAGGAGGATTCGAAATGAAGAAAACCCTTGTGGCAACCGCCATTGCGATGATCTTTGGCGCTGCCCCGGCATTCGCCCAGCCGACGATCAACTCGGACAACACGGATTCAACGGTCAACCAGACCTCCAGCGAAGACAACAGCGACCAGAGCGGCTCCACCGCCGACCGGTTCGGCGCAGCGGCCAATAACGCCGCCACCGCCACATCGACCCTGAACAAGATCAACACATCCACCAACACCAATACCACCACCGCCACGGTGAACATGACCGGTTCCGTGACCGGCGCGACCATCAACGGCCTCGGCAACGTCGCCAGCGGCACCGGCCTGTCCAACGGGGCAGCCGGCGGGGCCGGTGGCGCCGGGCTGGGCGGCATCTCCGGTCCTGGCGGTGCCGGCGGCGCGGGTGGTGCCGGGGCAGCCGGCGGGGCCGGCGGTGCAGGTGGTGCGGGAGGCTTCGGCGGCGCCAGCGGTTCCGCCGATGCGACCTCCGGCACGGCCGGTCCCACCACCGCCACCGGCGGCACCTCGGCCAACACGGCTAACAGCGCCGGCGGCTTCGGCGGTGCCGGCGGGGCAACCACTTCCAGCGGCAGCAACGGCGGCAACACCGGCGCCGCCACCTCGGCCGGCGGCGCGGGCGCTGCCGGCGGCGCAGCGGCCAGC
>JBLNBI010000082.1:0-3414 GCA_050259815.1 Actinomycetota bacterium
CCGTTCGTTCACATCGACACGCTTCTTGATCTCGCTCAGCAGGTCGTCCACCTGGGTGGAGGCGGGACGTACGATGACCACCGGGTCTACCAGACCGGTGGGCCGTACCACCTGCTCCACCACCTGCCCCGCGTGCTGGTTCTCGTAGTCGGAGGGGGTGGCGGAGACGAAGACAGTCTGCCGCATCAACCCCTCGAACTCCTCGAAGCGCAAGGGCCGATTATCGAGGGCCGATGGCAGGCGGAAGCCGTAATCCACCAGATTCTCCTTGCGGGAGCGGTCGCCCTTGTACATGCCACCCACCTGGCCGATGGTGACGTGGGATTCGTCGATGAACATGATGGCGTCCGACGGCAGGTAGTCGATCAGGGTCGGCGGCGGCTCCCCCGCCTTGCGCCCCGAGAGGTGGCGGGAATAGTTCTCGATGCCCTTGCAGAAACCGATCTGGTCCAGCAATTCCAGGTCGAAGCGGGTGCGCTGTTCGATGCGCTGAGCTTCCACCAGCTTCTGATTTTCCAGGAATTGCTTCACCCGCTGGTTGAGTTCCGCCTTGATGGCTTCTATCGCGCGCAGCACCGTGTCCCGGGGTGTCACATAGTGGGAGGCAGGGAACACGGTGAAGCGCAGGGCCTTGTGCAGCAGCTGACCGGTCAGGGGATCGAAGAATTGCAGCCCTTCCACTTCGTCGTCGAACAGGGAAATCCGGATGGCGTGCTCGGCATGTTCCGCCGGAAAGATGTCGATCACGTCCCCCCGCACCCGGAAGGTGCCCCGGTGGAAGTCGATGTCGTTCCGCTCGTACTGCATCTCGGTAAGGCGCTTGACGATGGCCCGCTGGTCCAGGCGATCCCCTACCCGCATGGTGAGGATCATGTTGTGGTACTCGTCCCGGTCGCCGATGCCGTAGATGCAGGAAACGGTGGCGACGATCACCACGTCCCGCCGCTCGATCAGGCTCTTGGTGGCGGAAAGCCGCATCTGCTCGATGTGATCGTTGATCGAGCTGTCCTTCTCGATGTAGAGGTCCCGGGACGGAACGTAGGCTTCCGGCTGGTAATAGTCGTAGTACGAGACGAAATACTCCACCGAATTCTCGGGAAAAAACTCCTTGAACTCCGAGTAAAGCTGGGCAGCCAGGGTCTTGTTGGGCGCCAGCACCAGGGCCGGCCGGCCGCTGCGGGCGATGACGTTGGCCATGGTGTAGGTCTTGCCGGAGCCCGTCACCCCCAGCAGGGTCTGGAAGGACAAGCCGTCCTCCAAGCCCTCCACCAGTTGCCCGATGGCATTGGGCTGGTCACCGGCCGGCGGAAAAGGCTGATGCAGGCGGAAAGGACTGTCGGGAAAGGTGACGACAGGCGTGCTAGGGAGGGAGTCGCTCATGATAAAATTTCGCGCTTTGTTGCAAACCGCAGCTAAGGACGGCGCTGCGGGGATCCAGTTCCTATTATTTCATGGAGTACCTATGACTTCTTCGATCTTTGCCGCGGTGGAGATGGCTCCCCGTGATCCGATTCTCGGTCTGAACGAAGCGTTCAACGCCGACAGCCGCAGCACCAAGGTCAACCTCGGCGTTGGCGTCTATTTCGACGACAACGGCAAGATTCCCCTCCTCGCCGCCGTCAAGGCCGCCGAGGAAGCCCGCCTGAAGGCCGCCCCGCCCCGTGGCTACCAGCCCATCGAAGGCCTCGCCGCCTACAACACCGCCGTCCAGAACCTGCTCCTCGGCAAGGATTCCCCCCTGCTGGCCAACGGCCAGGTCGTCACCGCCCAGGCCCTGGGCGGCACCGGTGCCCTGAAGATCGGCGCCGATTACCTGAAGCGTCTGAACCCCGCCGCCAAGGTGTACATCAGCGATCCGTCCTGGGAAAACCACCGCGCCCTGTTCGAAAGCGCCGGCTTCGTGGTCGAAAACTACCCCTACTACGACGCCGCCACTCGCGGCGTCAATTTCGAAGGCATGAAGGCCTGCCTGAAGGGCCTGGACGCCGGCTCCATCATCGTCCTCCACGCCTGCTGCCATAACCCGACCGGAGCCGACCTGTCCGACGCCCAGTGGGCCGAAGTGGTCGCCGTCTGCCAGGAACGCGGCCTGGTGCCCTTCCTGGACATGGCCTACCAGGGCTTCGCCGACGGCATCGACGCCGATGCCGTGGCCGTCCGCGCCTTCTCCGCCTCCGGCCTGCAGTTCTTCGCCTCCAGCTCCTTCTCCAAGAACTTCTCCCTGTACGGCGAGCGCGTCGGCGCCCTGTCCATCGTCACCTCCGGCAAGGACGAGGCCGCCCGCGTCATGTCCCAGCTGAAGCGCGTCATCCGCACCAACTACTCCAACCCGCCGACCCACGGCGGCGCCCTGGTGGCGGCCGTGCTGGCCTCCCCGGAACTGCGCCAGATGTGGGAAGCCGAGCTGGCCGGCATGCGTGACCGTATCCGCGCCATGCGCACCGGCCTGGTGGACGCCATCAAGGCCCAGGGCGTGGCCCAGGACTTCTCCTTCGTGGTGAAGCAGCGCGGCATGTTCTCCTACACCGGCCTCACAGCCGCCCAGGTGGAGCGCATGAAGGACGAGTTCGGCATCTACGCCGTGTCCACCGGCCGCATCTGCCTAGCCGCCCTGAACACCAAGAACCTGGACTACGTCGCCAAGGCCATCGCCGCCGTGACCAAGGCCTAAGCTGCTCATTCTGAACGGCAATCCGGATCGGGGCCTGAGTGCCCCGATTTTTTTATTCAAAAATACTGCAATTGCTTGACCGGCGCGCCTCGGCGGCCTATAATGCGCGCCTCTGCTGTTCCCCGATAGCTCAGTCGGTAGAGCGCCGGACTGTTAATCCGTAGGTCCCTGGTTCGAGCCCAGGTCGGGGAGCCAAAGAAATCTGGCTGATCGAAAGATCGGCCTTTTTTCTTTACTCAATCCAGGCAGCGTATGCCTTCAAACTGGATGCGCCCACTTGTCCACACGCCTGTGGATAAATTTGTGAGCTTCTCGCCAGCCAACCCTGCTGGGCAAACCCCCTCAGCGAACAGCCGGATTTTCTGAACAAAGCACCAAGCCGGTGCAAAAGCCCAAATATTTCAGTGGATTATGACGGCCTACCCGTCATACGGTCTTTCCGCATCGATTACGCGCAGGCCGCCGGGAAAACGGCAAAGATTCTGTGCATAACTTCGACCGTCAAACCGGCCTGAAGCCCTATTCAGCCCCTCAAATCCCGGGTTACAGCCCGTCGGCGCAGGCGCTGAGCGTAGGCATGCCGCGCCCGCAAACGCGGATCGGTCACGACCATGCCAGCCGTCTCGCCGAGGACCATCATCACCCCGAGCACCGGCAACACGAGCATGAGCCCCGGAACGCCGGCAACGGCACCACCGGCGAAGATCATCAGCACGGTCAGCAGGGGGTGCATCTTGAGGCTC
>JBLNBI010000083.1:0-2880 GCA_050259815.1 Actinomycetota bacterium
GCCCAGGCTTGCCACTCCCTCGGCTATAGCGCCGACGAATTGCTGTCCATGGGGATCACAGATATCGACCCGGACTGGACCGCGGAAAGAGTGGGCCAGGATTGGTTGAGGCTGATGGAGCGCGGTGTTCAACTGATCGAATCCCGGCACCGTCGCAAGGACGGCAGCACTTTCCCGGTGGAGATCGTCGCCAGCCATCTCGATTACCACGGGGAAGGGTACAACCTTGCCCTGGTACGCGACATCAGCGAGCGCCGGGGGGCGGAGGAGGCACTCAAGGCCCGGGAAAGGAAATTCCGCCTCCTGGCGGAGAACCTGCCCGACTACGTGGCCCGCTATTCCCCCGACGGTCGGGTGAAATACTACAACCCCCAGCTGGAAGAACTGCTCGGCGTCACGGCCGAGGAGGTGAAGGGGGTGGTGAAGCCGCTGACTTTCGGCGACGGCCGCTATTTGGACTACACCGAACGGGTTATCCGGGTCGGCAGCACCGGCATCGCCGATGAGCTGGATCTACCCGTGCCCACAGCCCAGTCCGGCCTGCGCTTTCACCACATCAGGATTGTCCCGGAGCGGGACGAGGGCGGGGAGATCGCCGGGGTGCTGGCCATCGGCCGGGACGTCACGGAGCGCAAGCGGGCGGAAGACAGCCTGAGGGAATCCTACGACCTGCTCCAGGACCTCGCTGCCCGGCGGGACAGTGCCCGGGAGGAGGAGCGGAGCCGCATCGCCCGGGAAATCCACGATGAACTCGGGCAGCAGCTCACCGCCCTGCGCCTGGGTGTTTCCGCCTTCGGCCTGGCCTTCGGGGATGGCCGGGAGGCTGTGCGGGAACAGGTGGCGTACCTGAGCGGCCTGGCCGACACGGCGATCAAGTCGGTGCGGGACATCGCTGCGGCGCTGCGGCCGGCAGTCCTCGATTCCGGCCTCGGCGCCGCCCTGGAGTGGCTGGCTGCCGAATTCCAGCGCCACACCGGCACACCCTGCCGCCTGGATCTTCCGAAGGAGCTTCCCCGTTTCGACAAGTATCAGGCCGTCGCCCTTTTCCGGATCGTCCAGGAATCGCTGACCAATATCGCCCGCCACGCCGGGGCCAGGGAGGCGGCGGTGTCGATGGAATTGGAAGGCGGCACCTGCCGCCTGAATATCCGGGATGACGGCTGCGGCTTCGATCCCGGCCGCTCCCGGCGCAGTTCCCTGGGTTTGTGCGGCATGCGGGAGCGGGCGCTCATGCTGCGGGGGGACGTCCAAGTCGACAGCCACCCCGGCGCCGGCACCACCATCAAGGTGACAATACCGTTTCAGGACAAGGGGTAAGCACCACGATTCGTCTGGTGATTACAGACGACTCTCACAGTGTCCGAGGCCTTGCCGGCCTCGCTTCAGGCCCCCGGGCAGACTGATCCGCCGGGGGCGCTGCTTCCTCAGGAAACCGCCAGCATGCGGTCCAGGGCCAGCTTGGCCAACTCGGCCTCGTGGGGCGGGACCTTGATCTGGTTGACAATGTTGCCGTCGGCCAGGTTCTCCAGGGTCCAGGCCAGGTGCTGGGGATCGATGCGCTGCATGGTGGAGCACATGCAGATGGTGGTAGCCATGAACTGCACGATCTTGTCCTGGGGCAGGACTTCCTTGGCCAGGCGGTCCACCAGGTTCAGCTCGGTGCCCACCAGCCAGCGGGTGCCGGACGGGGCTTCCTTGATGGTCTTGACGATGTGCTCGGTGGAGCCGACGTAGTCCGAATTGGCGCAGACGTCGAAATTGCACTCCGGGTGGGAGATCACGATGCCCTCCGGATACTTGGCGCGGAAGGCGTCGATGTGGCTCTTCTGGAACATCTGGTGCACCGAGCAGTGGCCCTTCCAGAGGATGAAGCGGGCCTTCCGGATCTGGTCGGGGGTGAGGCCGCCGAGCTCCAGGTCCGGGTCCCAGACCACCATGTCGGTCAGGGGGAAGCCCATCTGGTGGCCAGTCCACCGGCCCAGGTGCTGGTCCGGGAAGAAGAGGATCTTGGGGCGCTGCTTGAAGGCCCAGTCGGCGATGGTGCGGGCGTTGGAGGAAGTGCACACGATGCCGCCATGTTCGCCGCAGAAGGCCTTCAGATCGGCCGCCGAGTTGATGTAGGTGACGGGAGTGACTTCCTGCTCCACGTTCAGCACTTCGCCCAGCTCCCGCCAGCAGCGCTCGACTTTGGCCAGGTTGGCCATGTCGGCCATGGAGCAGCCGGCGGCCAGGTCGGGCAGCACCGCGATCTGGTTGGGGTTGGACATGATGTCCGCCACTTCGGCCATGAAATGGACGCCGCAGAAGACGATGAAGTCGGAATCCGTCTGGGAGGCCAGGCGGGAAAGCTTCAGGGAATCGCCGGTGAGGTCGGCGTGCTGATACACGTCGGCCCGCTGGTAGTGGTGGCAGAGGAGGACGGCCTTCTTGCCGAGGCGGGCCCGGGCGGCGCGGATGCGCTCCTGGCAGGCCTCGTCGGCCATGGCGTTGAACTTGTCGAAGGAGATGGTTTGCATAGCGATGGAAGGGGAACGCCCTCGGCGTCAATGCCCGGCGTTTTCGGAAAGGGGATGGCCCCGGTTAACTCTGGGTCCAGCGGACAATAAGTTATCACTGTACTTTGTTATAGACGGGTTGCTTATCTGCACTTATTTTTGTAACATCCTAACTTATGCTTTTACCGGGATCACCATTGGAAGTATGATCTTTCTGTTTGAGGCAGCCTCCTATCCTCTTTTCAGCAAGGCCTATTTATTATCCTGTTTTAAACGCATCCTACGCCTTACCTTGTGTTCGTTGCCCAGCCTGATACTGTTCGCCTGGTTCTTTAAGACCGTCTCTTTTCCAGAAACTGTTCAACAGTATACATCCACCGAATTG
>JBLNBI010000084.1:0-3911 GCA_050259815.1 Actinomycetota bacterium
GAGCACATGGGCCTCATGACCTTCGCCTTCGGCATGGGCGGCCCCATCGCCAATTTCGCCGGGCTCCTGCACATGACAGTCCATTCCCTGGTGAAGTCCGCCATCTTCTTCGCCGTCGGCCACGCCGCCCAGAAGGCAGGCACCCAGATCATGGAGGACATCCGCGGCCTCCTGAAGGTGAATCCCACCGTCGGCTGGGGCCTCATGCTGGGAGCCCTGGCCATTCTCGGCATGCCGCCCTTCGGCGTCTTTGCGAGCGAATTCCTCATCCTGACCACCGCCATGCGGGACCATCCCTGGGCGACGCCCTTCCTGCTCCTGGCCCTGGGGGTCGCCTTCGCCGCCATTTTCAGCCGCGTCCAGCCCATGGTCTTCGGCGACACCCACCTGAAGCCCCTGGCCCATCCGCCCTCCCTGGTGCCGGTCTTCGTGCACCTGGGCCTGGGGCTGATGCTGGGCCTCTATATCCCACCCTACCTGGACGGCTGGTACCGGCAGGCCGCCAGCATGATCGGAGGCTAAGCGATGCCCATTCCCGGCCTGGATATTCCCCTGCAAACCCTGCCCGCCCCCCTGCCCATCCGGCGCGGAACGGTGGACCGGGACGGCTGGCTGGCCGCCGCCCAAGGTTTTGCCGCCGCAGGCGGGCGCCTGGTTTCCCTGTGGGGCAGCGACCGTGATGCCGGCCTCGTCGTTTCCGCCGCCTACGCCGACGACAAGGGCCTCGTCTGGCTGGACCTGCCCCTGCCCGATGGCGAGCCCGCCTACCCGGAGCTGGCCGGTCTCTTCCCCTGGGCCAACCGCCTGCAACGGGCGGCCGCCGACCTCCTAGGCATCGTTCCCGAAGGCGCCGAAGACCGCCGCCCCTGGCTCAACCACGGGGCCTGGCCGGCGGATTACCATCCCCTGCGGCGCTTGGCTACGGGCAGGGAGACCTTCCCCGATCACCAACTGGCCGATTACCCCTTCGTGCGGGTGGAGGGGGACGGCGTCCATGAAATCCCGGTCGGGCCGGTCCACGCCGGCATCATCGAGCCGGGCCACTTCCGCTTCTCGGTGGTGGGCGAAAAGGTGCTGCGCCTGGAGGAGCGCCTGGGCTACAAGCACAAGGGCATAGACAAGCGTTTCGAAACCCTCCATCCCCGGGAGGGCCACCGCCTGGCCGGCCGGGTTTCCGGCGACTCCACCGTGGCCTACGCCTGGGCCTATTGCATGGCCTACGAATCCGCCGCCGGCCTTGGCGTGCCGGACCGTGCCGCCTGGCTGCGCGCCCTGTTCCTGGAGCGGGAGCGGGTAGCCAACCACCTGGGGGACCTGGGCGCCCTGGGCAACGACGCGGCATTGGGCTTCGGCCTCGCCCAGTTCATGCGCCTCAAGGAGGACTGGCTGCGCCTCAACAAGGCCCTGTTCGGCCATCGTTTCATCATGGACTGCATCGTCCCCGGCGGCGTTGCGGTGGACCTGCGTCCCGACGGCGCCGACCGCCTCATCCGGCAGTGCGCCGACCTGGACCGGGAAGTGCGGGCCCTGCGCGCCATCTACGAAGACCATCCCGGCCTCCAGGACCGCTTCATCACCACCGGCCGGGTCACCCCCGAACTAGCAGCCCGCCTCGGTCTCACCGGCCTGGCAGCCCGGGCCAGCGGCATCGGCCGGGATCTGCGCAACGATTTCGGGCTGATCCCCTATGGGGAGCTGGACGCCATCCCGGCGCTGCGCAAGAACGGCGATGTCGCCGCCCGGGTGAATGTGCGCTTCGACGAGATTCTGGAATCCCTGCGCCTCATCCGCGACATGGCCACCAGCCTGCCCTCCGGCAGCCTTCTGGCCGAGGCATCGGAAGGCCGGCCCGCCCCTTTCGGCGCCGGCTGGGTCGAAGGCTGGCGAGGGGAGGTTTTCGTCGCCCTGGAGCTGGAGGGCGCCGACCGCATCCGCCGCTGCCATTGCCACGATCCGTCCTGGCAGAACTGGCCGGTACTGGAGCATGCGGTGATCGGGAACATCGTCCCCGATTTCCCCCTCATCAACAAATCCTTCAACCTCAGTTACTCGGGGCATGACCGCTGATGTGGAAGCTCATTAAGCAAATCGCCGGCACCGGGATGGTGACCGAACCGCCCCCGGCGCCGGGGGACGAATACCTCCAGGAAACCGGGCGCATCCGTCAGGAAATCCTGGACATCCTGGGCAAGGCGCTGTCCATCCGGGAGGTGGACGCCGGCTCCTGTAACGGCTGCGAGCTGGAAATCCACGCCATGAACAACCCCTACTACAACCTGGAAGGGCTGGGCATCAAGTTCGTCGCCAGCCCGCGCCATGCCGACATGCTCCTGGTCACCGGCCCGGTGTCCCGGAACATGGCCATGGCCCTGAAACGCACCTACGACGCCACCCCCGATCCAAAGCTGGTGGTGGCCGTGGGAGACTGCGGCCGGGACGGGGGCATCTTCGGCGAGAGCTACGCTTCCTGCGGCGGGGTAGCGCAGATCATCCCGGTGGATGTGGTGGTCCCCGGCTGCCCGCCGGAGCCCATCGAAATCCTGCGGGGCATCCTGGCGGCGGTGCGCAGGGTTGGCAAGGTGAAGCCGAGCGCCGAACCGGCGGAACAACCCGCCACCGACAACCCGGTCTAAGAAGCCATGGCCGCCACCATCACCCGCCACCTGTTCATCACCGGCCTCGTCCAGGGGGTCGGCTACCGCTTTTCCACGGTAATAGAGGCCCAGCGCCTCGGCCTGGACGGTTGGGTGCGCAACCGCCGGGACGGCCGGGTCGAGGCCGTAGCCAGCGGTCCGGAAGACCAGGTGGCGGCGCTCATCGAGTGGGCCCGCCGAGGTCCGCCGTCAGCCCTGGTCCGGGACGTCGAGGTCGAGCCCTGGGACGGGGAAATCCCCTCCGGATTCCATCAGGCGCCCACCGCCTGACGCACCATGCCGGGCGGATTACGCCCATGCCGGCCGGTTTGACAGCCAATCGGCCCTTGGTTAAATTCAGCCGTTCCCCCAACCAAGAAGCATATCGCAAGGAGATTTTCATGGCCGTTCTCGTTGGCAAGCAAGCCCCGGATTTCACCGCCACCGCCGTCTATGGCAATAACGAGATCAAGGAGCTCAAGCTCTCCGACTTCAAGGGCAAGCCCGTCGTCCTGTTCTTCTACCCCCTGGACTTCACCTTCGTCTGCCCCTCCGAAATCATCGCCTTCGACCATCGCCTGGAAGAGTTCAAGCAGCGCGGCGTCGAAGTGATCGCCGTCTCCATCGACTCCCAATTCACCCACCTGGCCTGGAAGAACACCCCGGTCAAGGAAGGCGGCATCGGCCAGGTCGGTTTCCCCATGGTCGCCGACGTCAAGCATGAAATCGCCCGCGCCTACGACGTGGAATTCGAACCCGCCGGCGTCGCCCTGCGCGGCTCCTTCCTGATCGACAAGAACGGCGTGGTCATGCACCAGGTCGTGAACATGCTGCCCCTGGGCCGCAACATCGACGAGATGATCCGCATGGTGGATGCCCTCCAGTTCTTCGAAGAGCACGGCGAGGTCTGCCCGGCCGGCTGGAACAAGGGCAAGCCCGGCATGCAGGCTTCCCCCGAAGGCGTGGCCACCTACCTGGCCAAGAACGCCCGGAAACTGTAAGCCGAAAGCACGTTCCAAGAAGCCGCCCCCCTGGGCGGCTTTTTTTTGACCATGACGACAAGAAAGAGAGACAAGCCATGAATTCCCCCCGCCGCATCCAGTCCTTCCACCCGCCCCGCCGGACCCTCCTCGGCCCCGGCCCCTCCGAGATGCATCCCCGGGTGATCGCCTCCCTGGCCCAGACCGTGGTCGGCTACCTGGACCCGGCCTTCGTCACCATGATGGAGGAGTTGAAGGAACTGCTGCGCTACGCCTTCCAGACCACCCATCCCCTCAC
>JBLNBI010000085.1:0-2533 GCA_050259815.1 Actinomycetota bacterium
CTACGTCCTTGAAGCCGCGGCGGCGCATGGCAAGTCGGTCTGGGTGCTGGATCGTCCCAATCCTGCCGGACGGCCGGTGGAGGGGCTGGCCCTGAGACCGGGCTGGGAAAGCTTCGTCGGCGCCGGCCCCATGCCCATGCGCCATGGCCTGACCATGGGCGAACTGGCCCGCTGGTTCATCGCGACCTTGAAGCTGGACGTGGAATGCGAAGTGATTTCCATGGAAGGCTGGCAGCCCGAGGCAGGCCCCGGCTACGGCTGGCCCCTGGGGGAGCGCACCTGGATCAACCCCAGCCCCAATGCCCCCAACCTCTTCATGGCCCGGGCCTATGCCGGGACGGTGATGCTGGAGGGAACCCTGCTGTCCGAAGGGCGGGGCACCACCCGGCCCCTGGAGCTGTTCGGCGCCCCGGATATCGATGCCCGGGCGATCCTCGCCGAGATGCAGGCCCTGGCTCCCGAGTGGCTGGCGGGCTGCCGCCTGCGGGACTGCTGGTTCGAGCCCACCTTCCACAAGCATGCCGGCAAGCTCTGCAACGGCCTGCAGATTCATGTGGAGGACGCTTCCTACGACCACGCCGCCTTCCGGCCCTGGCGGCTCCAGGCCCTGGCCTTCAAGGCCATCCGCCGCCTCTATCCCGACTACGCACTGTGGCGTGACTTCCCCTACGAGTACGAGCACGACCGGCTGGCCATCGACCTCATCAACGGCTCGCCCTTGCTGCGGGAGTGGGTGGACGATCCCGCCGCCGTCCCGGGCGACCTGGAAGCCCTTACCCGGCCGGACGAGGCGGCCTGGGAAGGGGAGCGGCAGGGCTTCCTGATCTACCGGTAGTCAGCCCCGCAGCTGGTGCAGCCGGTCGTTCAGGCTCTGGAGGGATTGCACCAGGCTTTCGCTGCGGTCCATCTGGGCCGCCAGGGCCTGGGTGAATTGCCCGACCTTGGACTCGATCTCGGCTTCCTGGGCATCGGATAGCCCGAGGCCGTTGAAAGTCTCGGCCAGGTTGCGCTCGAACTGGTAGATGAGTTGGCTGGTCTCGTAGCGGTGCTGGAGGCTGGCCTGGTTGAGGGAATCCAGGGTGGTCCCGATGGCGCTGACGGCGAGGAGGACGGCCTCCTGGTTCCGGCGGCTGGATTCCTCGTGCTCCAGGGATTCCAGCCGGGCGGCGGCGCCCTGGGCGGCCATGGCCAGGTTGTCCCGGATGCGGCCGCACATCACCGCGTCGTCGAGCGGCATGTTGTTCACCATCACGGTCATGCGGTCGTAGTTGTACACCCCCCGGTTGCCGAATTCGAAAATCCGGTCCATGGAGCGGACGTGGTTGATGACCGACACCTCCAGGGGCAGGTTGATGCCGGCGGCGCTGGCGGTGTGGATGCGCTCGCCGATGCGGGTCTGGACCACGCCTTCCACCGAGAACTGGCGCAGCAGCTCCAGGGTGCCGGCGGCGATTTCCTTTTCGTCGTACCAGGAAATGAGCTTGCCCATGTACTGGAGGATGATGCCGGAGTCCCCCATGCTGGCCAGGGCCATGTTGGACAGCTCCTCGGAGAAGCGGGCCTTTTCCTGGAGGCTGCGGCGGGCGGATACGAAGCTCTCCGCCACCTTTACCTTGCGGAGCAGCTCCTCCGGCTCGAAGGGCTTGACGATGAAATCCTCGCCGCCGGCGTCGTAACCCATCAGGCGGGATTCGATGGTGTCGTGGCTGGAGATGAAGGTGACCGGGATGTCCCGGGTGGATTCGTCGTCCTTCAGGAGGCGGCAGAACTGGTAGCCGTCCATGCCCGGCAGGCCGATGTCCAGGAGCAGGCAGTCCGGGCGGACCGAGGCCATGCCGGTCCGGCAGGCTTCGGCGCTGTCGAAGGTTTCGACCTGGTACTGGGGCTCCAGGATGGCGCGCAGGATGTCCTGGATCATCGGGTCGTCGTCGACGGCAAAGATGGTGAAGGCGTTGTTCATGGCTTTTCCTCGCGGGTATTTCGGTTCATGGAGCGGCCTCGGCCGGGGCGGAGAGCGCCGAACCGAGGAGTTGTCGGGTGGCCGCCAGGTGGCGTTGGGCGGCGGCCAGGAGGGTTTGGTGGTCCTGCCCTTCCTTGAGGGCGGATTCGAGGGCGACGACGGCTTCCCACAGGACGGTCAGGCCCAGCATGCCGACCCGGCCCTTGAAGGCGTGCAGGGTCTTCAAGCCCTCGTCCCGGCGGCCGGATTCCAGGTGGGTGACGACGGCGGCCAGGGGCGAATCCCCCTCGTCCAGGAGCTTACGTAGCCAGCCCAGGTAGGCGGCCTGGTTGCCGGCGAAGCGGTGCAGCCCGGCCTGGGTGTCCACACCCTCGATGGCGGGCAGGCCCTCGGCCTTTGCCGGGGCAGGGGCCTGTTCCCGATATTGGCGCTCCGCCGGAATCCATTTGGCCAGCAGGCGGTAGAAGGTGTCGGTGGAGAAGGGTTTGCCCAGGTGGTCGCTCATGCCGGCGGCCAGGCTCGCCTGCTTTTCGTGCTCCATGGCGTGGGCGGTCATGGCGATGATGGGCAGCT
>JBLNBI010000086.1:0-14237 GCA_050259815.1 Actinomycetota bacterium
GGCCTGCCGGTGATCGTGGCCGACGAGCCCCTGACCTGCGTGGCCCGCGGTTCCGGCCTGGCCCTGGAAAAGATGGACAAGCTCGGCAGCATCTTTGCTTCCGAATAATTCGACGCCGGCCAGCAGGTGAGTAGGTAGTAATGGCCGGCCTCGACCATTCCCCCCAGCCGTTCTTCAAGCGTGGGCCAGCGCCGCTGGCCCTGCTGACTTTCTACGTCGCCCTGTCGGTGGCGTTGCTGGTGGTCGACCTGCGGATGCGCAGCCTCGACCTCATCCGGCAGAGCGTTTCCCTCTTTGTCGATCCCCTCCAGCGGGTGGCCCAGACCCCGGGCAGCCTGGTGGATGTGGTCCAGGGCTACCTGGTGGGGCTTTCGGCCCTCCAGGAAGAGAACGCCCAGTTGAAGCACGCCCAGCTGAACACCGCTCCGAATCTGCAACGCCTGGCCCACCTGGAAATGGAAAACGCCCGGCTGCGCCAGCTCCTGTCCGTCAAGGAGAGGGAAAACGCCAAGGGCCAGGTCGCCCAGATCCTCTACACCGCCCGGGACCCCTTCTCCCGCCGGGTGATCGTGGACAAGGGCCAGCAGGGCGGCATCGCCGCCGGCCAGCCGGTCATCGACGAAGCCGGCGTAGTCGGCCAGGTGACCCGGGTCTTCCCCTTCTCTTCCGAAATCACCCTGATCACCGACAAGGACCAGGCGGTGCCGGTCCAGGTGGTCCGCACCGGCATGCGCTCGGTGGCCTTCGGCCTGGGCAACGGCCAACTGGAACTGAAGTACATGCCCGCCAACGCCGATGTGCAGGCCGGCGACCTGCTGGTGACCTCCGGCCTGGACGGCATCTACCTGCCCGGCTTCCCGGTGGCCAAGGTGGCCCAGGTGGAGCGCAACGCCGCCTATTCCTTCGCCCGCATCTACTGCACCCCCATCGCCGGGGTGGAGAACTTCGGCGAAGTAATGATCCTCGATCCTCGCCAGGCCCTGCCGGAAAAGCCGCCGGAGGCGGCCAGCCGCGACCCCGGCGGCAGCGACGAAAAAGCCACCCTGCGCCCGAAGAAGAAGCGCGCCAAGGCCCAATAGAAACGCCATGCAACCGACCTACACCTCCTCGCGCATCCTGCTGCCGGTCAGGCCCTGGTTCATTTTCTTCAGCCTTTTCTGCGCCCTGCTCCTTAACTTCCTGCCTACCTCCCACTGGCCGGGGGTGCCGGACTGGGTAGCCCTGGTGCTGTGCTTCTGGTCCGTCCGGGAGTCCCGCCACGTGGGCATGGGCTGGGCCTTCATCTGCGGCATCATCATGGACGTGGCCGACGGCGCCGTCCTCGGCCAGCATGCCCTCGCCTACGTCCTGCTGTCCTTCGGCGCCACCTGGCTGTCCCGGCGCATCCTCTGGTTCCCGCTCGCCCAGCAGGCGCTGCATGTCATGCCCTTGCTGGTCCTGGCCCAGGTGATCCCGGTGGTCGTACGGACCCTGGCGGGCGCCGATTTCCCCGGCTGGGGCTATTTCATCGGCCCCTTCATCGCGTCCGCCCTCTGGGTTCCGGCCACCTTCGTCCTCCTGCTGCCCCAATACCAGCCGGTGGACCAGGACCCCGACCGTCCCATCTAGCAGTTCATGAGCGATTTCCATACTTCCGAAAGCGACCTGGAACGGTTCCGCTTCCGCCTGAGCTTTGCCGCGGTGGCGGTACTGATCGCTTTCGGCATCCTGGTCGCGCGATTCTTCTGGCTCCAGGTCCTGCACCACGACTATTACAAGACCCGGGCGGAGGACAACCGCATCTCCCTGGTCCCCATCGTCCCGAACCGTGGGGTGATCACCGACCGCAACGGCATCGTCCTGGCCCGCAACTATTCGGCCTTCACCCTGGAAGTCACCCCGTCCAAGGTGGCCGACCTGGAAGAGACCATCAATGCCTTGGCCGAGCTGATCGACATCCAGCCCCGGGACCGCAAGCGCTTCAAGCGCCTTATGGACGAAGCCAAGAACTTCGAGTCCATCCCCATCCGCACCCGCCTCACCGACGAGGAAGTGGCCCGCTTCACCGCCAACCGCTACCGCTTCCCCGGCGTCGAGGTGAAGGCCCGCCTGTTCCGCCAGTATCCCCTGGGAAGCGTAGCCTCCCACGCCCTGGGCTACATCGGTCGCATCACCGACCGGGACCTGGAGTGGATCAGCGACCAGGACCAGGAAGCCAACTACAAGGGTACCGAGCATGCCGGCAAGACCGGCCTCGAGCAGCGCTACGAGTTCGAACTCCACGGCCAGACCGGCTACGAGGAAGTGGAAATCGACGCCGGCGGCCGGGCCATCAGGAGCCTGAAGCGCATTCCGCCGGTTTCCGGCAACAACCTGACCCTGACCCTGGACGCCAAGCTTCAGGAGATCACCGAGAAGGCTTTCGGCGACCGCCGGGGCGCCCTGGTCGCCATCGAGCCCTCCACCGGCGGCATCCTGGCTTTCGTGTCCACGCCCACCTACGATCCCAACCTGTTCGTGGACGGCATCACCCCGGACAACTGGAAGGAACTGAACGACTCCCCGGACAAACCCATGGTGAACCGTGCCCTGAACGGCGCCTACCCGCCGGGCTCCACCTTCAAGCCCTTCATGGCACTGGCGGCCCTGGAACTGGGCAAGCGCACGCCGAACCAGGTCATCCACGACCCGGGCTTCTTCAATTTCGGCAACCACCAGTTCCGGGATGACAAGAAGGGCGGCCACGGCAGCGTGGACATGTACAAGTCCATCGTCCAGTCCTGCGACACCTACTACTACATGCTGGCCAACGACATGGGCATCGACAACATCGCCCGCTTCATGGGCAGCCTGGGCCTCGGCCAGCGCACCAACGTGGACCTGGGCAAGAAGAACAAGGACGGCGAATCCGAAACCGAGTCCCGGGGCGTCCTGCCTTCCCCCGAGTGGAAGAAGCAGCGCTTCAAGCGGCCGGAGCAGCAGAAGTGGTATTCCGGCGAGACCATCTCCATCGGCATCGGCCAGGGCTACAACGCCTACACCCCCATCCAGCTCGCCCAGGCGGTGGCCACCCTGGCCAATAACGGGGTCATGTACCGCCCCCACCTGGTCCAGCACATCACCGACACCAAGAGCGGGGAAAAGCAGCCCATCGAACCCCAGCCCATCCGCAAGCTGGACTGGAAGGCCCAGAACATCGAGACCATCAAGCGGGCCATGGTCGGCGTGAACAAGGAAGGCACCGGCGCCCGGGCCTTCGCCGGGGCGCCCTACGAAGCCGCCGGCAAGACCGGCACGGCCCAGGTGTTCTCCCTGAAGGGCAGCCAGTACAAGGAACACGGGATGAAGAAGGAGCTGCGGGACCACGCCCTCTTCATCGCCTTCGCGCCGGTGGACAAGCCCAAGATCGCCGTGGCCATCCTGGTGGAAAACGGCGGCTTCGGCGCCCAGTCGGCCGCCCCCATCGCCCGCATGGTGTTCGACTATTACCTGCTCGGCAAGCTGCCGGGCGGACCGGCCGGCGAAGACCCGGCGGCGGTCGAGGAAGATAGCGAGGAGGAACAGTAAGCCCATGGAATTCGTCGGCACCCTGAAGCGCTGGTGGCACGGCTCCATCGCCTACATCGACTTCCCCCTGCTGTTCATCACCCTGGGCATCATGGGCGTCGGGCTGGTGACCGTTTTCTCGGCCACCTACGACGCCAATAACAAGGCCCTGTCCCAGGTGCTCAACATGGCCGTCGCCCTGGTGATCATGTGGGTGGTATCCCGGCTTCCGCCCCAGAAGATGATGCGCTTCGCCGTCCCCCTTTACGCGGTGGGCGTCGTGCTCCTGGTGATGGTGTTCCTGTTCGGGGTCAAGGTGAACGGCGCCCGGCGCTGGCTGTCCCTGGGCTTCACCCGCATCCAGCCCTCGGAAATCATGAAAATCGCCATGCCGCTGATGCTGGCCTGGTATTTCCACAAGTACGAGGCCGCCCTCAAGTTCCGCCACTACATGGTGGCGTCCCTCATCCTGCTGGTGCCCTTCGCCCTCATCGCCAAGCAGCCGGACCTGGGTACCGCCATCCTGGTCGGCGCCGCCGGCTTCTACGTCATCTTCTTCGCCGGGCTGCCCTGGAAGGTCATCGTCGGCCTCATCGCCGCCGGCGCGGCCGCCGCCCCCTTCGTGTGGACCGTGCTCCACGATTACCAGAGGAAGCGCATCCTGACCCTGCTGGACCCGACTACCGACCCCCTCGGCGCCGGCTACCACATCATCCAGGCCACCATCGCCATCGGTTCCGGCGGTCCCGTCGGCAAGGGCTACCTGAACGGCACCCAGACTCACCTGGAATTCATCCCGGAGCGCCACACCGACTTCATCTTCGCGGTGTTCTCCGAGGAGTGGGGGCTGATCGGCAACTGCGTCCTGGTCTTCCTCTACACCCTGCTCATCGGCCGCGGCCTCATGATCGCCGCCGCCGCGCCCACCCTCTTCTCCCGGCTCCTGGCCGGCGCCATCACCCTGGGCTTTTTCACCTACGCCTTCATCAACATGGGCATGGTGAGCGGCATCCTGCCGGTGGTGGGCGTGCCCCTACCCTTCGTGAGCTATGGCGGCACCGCCCTGGTGACACTGTTCCTGGGCATCGGCATGCTCATGTCCATCCATACCCACCGGATGCTGGTAAAGAAATGAGGCAGCTGCGGCTACCCTCCGCACCGACTTGGCTGGTGCTGGCCACCGCCCTGGGCCTGGTCGCCTGCGGCGGCCAGCCGCCCCGCACCGCCGACGAGCGGCCCCCGGCGCCGACGCCGGAAACCCGGCGCCCTCCCGCCAAGACGACCTCCACGACGCCCAAGCGGCCCCAGGTGGTGCTGAAGAAGGGCGGCGGTTTCTACAAGGACGACGGCCCCGGCGAAGACATTCCGGACAACCTGGACGACATCCCCGACGCCGAACCCAAATGGGAGCCCATCCACAAGCCGGCCACCAAGCCCTACGTGGTCCTGGGCAAGGAATATATCCCCAACGCCACGGTGAAGCCTTACAAGGCGAGCGGCATCGCCAGCTGGTACGGCCGCAAGTTCCACGGCCAGAAGACTTCCATCGGCGAGCCCTACGACATGTTCGGCATGACCGCCGCCCACCCAACTCTGGCGATCCCCTCCTATGTGCGGGTCACCAATGTGCAGACCGGCAAGTCGGTGATCGTCCGGGTGACCGACCGGGGGCCTTTCCACGCCGAGCGCATCATCGACCTTTCCTACACCGCCGCCTGGAAGCTGGGCCTGGTCTCGAACGGCAGCGGCCAGGTGGAAGTGGAGGCCATCGTGCCGGGCGACGCCGGCAGTATCGCCCTCGCCCGGGTGACGGCGCCGGCCGCGGCTGAGCAGGATGAAATCGAGGCCCTGGCCAAGCGCCTGGCCCAGGAAGACAGGATCGCCTCCGCCCCCGAAACGCCCATGGAACGAGGCGTCTATCTCCAGCTCGGCGCCTTCTCCAATGCCGACAATGCCGAGAACCTGAAGAACCACCTGACCCGGGAACTGGACTGGCTGGCCGAGCCCATGCGCGTCAATGTGAGCAGCGGCGTCCACCGCCTGCAGCTAGGGCCCTACGCCAACCGCAACGATGCCACCAAGGTTGCGGAGAAGATCCGGGTTGCCCTGGGCTTCAAGCCCACCGTCGTCATTCGCTGACGTCGACGGTCGCCACCACCACGTTGCCCCTGCCCTGGTAGTCCAGGTTCGAGAAGCTCATCATCCGGGCCATGGCAATGCCCCGGCCATTGGGGTCAAAGGCCCGCTCGGGGTCGAAATTCAGGTACTTGGTCCAGTCGAAGCCCTCGCCCTGGTCGGCGATGGTGAAGTCAATGCGGTCCGGACGGCGCTCGCAGCGTACCGTGGCGTAGCGGTCCCGGAACTGGGGCAGGAAGAGGCGCCGCCCGATCTCCGCCTCCCAGTTGCCTTCCCACTTGAGCAGGGCCTTTTCCTGGTAGCTCACCCCCAGGTTGCCGTGTTCCACCGCGTTGACCATGAGGTCAGACAGCCCCGGCGCCACCCGGTCCGGATCAGGGCATAGGGCGGCCAGCACGGGCACCAGCCTGGAGATGTCGTCCAGGGTCACAAAACGGTACTCGACGGCCATGAGCAGCTTTTCGGCCTCTTCAAGGCGCGCCACCCGGTGGCGCATCAGCAGCCGCTGGCGCCGGTCCTCCAGGGCGCCCCGGACGATGGAAATAAGGGCCTCGGGTTCGTAGGGCTTGGTCAGGTAATAGTAGGCGCCGGCCGCCAGCCCTTCCCTCACCTGATCGGGGGAGGAAGCCGCCGTCTGCATGATGACCGGCACGTCCACCAGGCGGGCTTCCCGCTTCATGCGGCGCAGCAGTTCCAGCCCGTCCATGCCCGGCATCAAGCGGTCGAGCACCACCAGGGCGTAGTCGTTGTCCGGCGACTGCAATCTTTCCCAGGCCACCAGGGGATCCGACTGAAGATCCAGCTGGACGTCTTCCTGGGCCAGGAATTCCTCAATGATGAGCAGGTTCATCTGCTCGTCGTCGATGACCAGGACTCGCTCTTGGGACATGAAGGTCTCCGCTGCACCGAAGGGAACTAGCGTTCCATCATACCCCAATGCAGCCGGCCTACTCACGGGGACTCACTCACTTTGACCAGGATCAATGGTGAATTTCAACCCCTGGCTATACTTCGCCCCTTATCTTCAGCAACGGTTCCCATGAACTCCCTGCCCGATCTCGTCTGCCCCGCCGGCAGCTTGCCGGCGCTCAAGGCCGCGGTCGACAACGGCGCCGACGCCGTCTATCTTGGCTTCAAGAACGACACCAACGCCCGCAATTTCGCCGGTCTCAACTTCGACCAGAAGGCCCTGAACGAGGGCATCCGCTACGCCCACGGCAAGGGCTGCGAGGTGCTGCTGGCCATCAACACCTTCCCCCAGGCCGGACGGGTCGCCGATTGGCACCGGGCGGTGGATGCGGCGGCTGACCTGGGCGTGGACGCCATCATCCTGGCCGACATCGGGCTCCTGGACTACGCCAGCAAGCGCCATCCCAACCAGCGCCTGCACCTCTCCGTGCAAGGCTCGGCCACCAGCTACGAAGCCATCAATTTCGCCCACCGGGAATTCGGCGTGCGCCGGGCGGTACTGCCCCGGGTGCTGACCCTGGCCCAGGTGGAGCATGTCATCCAGAACACCCCGGTGGAGATCGAGGTGTTCGGCTTCGGCAGCCTGTGCGTCATGAACGAAGGCCGTTGCTGGCTCTCCTCCTACGCCTGCGGCGAATCCCCCAATACCGTCGGCGCCTGCTCGCCGGCCAAGTACGTGAAGTGGGACAAGCAGCCCGGCGCCATGGAAACCCGCCTGAACGGCATCCTTATCGACCGCTTCGGCGACGACGAGCCGGCCGGCTACCCGACTCTGTGCAAAGGCCGCTTTGAAGTCCAGGGCGAGACCTACTACGCCCTGGAAGAGCCCACCAGCCTCAACGTCCTCGCCATCCTGCCCGAGATCGTCAAGATCGGCGTCAAGGCCATCAAGGTGGAAGGCCGCCAGCGCAGCCCGGCCTACGTCACCCAGGTCACCCGCACCCTGCGGGCCGCCCTAACGGCGCTGGCCAACGACAGCGAACGCTACCACGTGAAGCCCAACTGGCAGGCCGAACTGGCCAAGGTTTCCGAAGGCAACCAGGCGACCCTGGGCGCCTACAACCGCCCCTGGCGTTAAGGATTTACGAATGAAGCTCGCCCTCGGCCCCCTGCTCTATTTCTGGCCCAAGCAGGAAGTCCTGGAGTTCTACGCCGAAATGGCCCAGAACCCGGCCATCGATATCGTCTATGTCGGCGAAGTGGTCTGCTCCCGCCGGCAACAGCTGCGTACCGCCGACTGGATCGGCCTGGCCCGCGACCTGGCGGAAGCCGGCAAGGAAGTGGTGGTCTCCGCTCAGGCCCTGCTGGAATCGGAAAGCGACCTGAAGGCCATGCGCCGGCTCATCGGCGAACTGGCCGAAATCCCCGGCTGCATGATCGAAGCCAACGATCTCGGCGCCGTGAATCTGGTGCAGGGCAAGCCCTTCGTCGCCGGCCCCCACCTCAACATCTACAACGAGGCCACCCTGGCCACTTACGCCCGCTACGGGATGAAGCGCTGGGTTCCCCCCTTGGAGGCAACCCGCCATCTGGTGGAAACCCTCCAGCAGAGCCGGCCGGCCGGCGTGGAAACCGAAGTCTTCGTCTTCGGCAAGATTCCCCTGGCCTTCTCGGCCCGCTGCTTTACCGCCCGGCACTACAACCTGAACAAGGACGACTGCCAGTTCAAGTGCCTGGATCATCCGGAAGGCATGACCCTGAAGACCAGGGAAGGCCAGTCCTTCCTCACCATCAACGGCATCCAGACCATGTCGGCCCAGAGCTACAACCTGCTCCACGAGGTGCCGACCATGGCGGAGATGGGCGTCGATGTCATCCGCGTCAGCCCGCAGCCGGAGCATACCGCCGAAATCATCGCCGCCTTCGACAAGGCCCGCCGCGGCGAGCCGGCCAACGCCGACACCCGGAAGTGGAATGCCGACGGCCTGGTGGACGGCTACTGGTTCGGTGACGCCGGCATCGTCCAGCGCCATAATGCGGCTTTGGCCCATCTGGGAGAACAAGCATGAATCAGGGCTTCACCATTCCCCGCTTCCAACTGCCCGGCTTCATCGCCCGGATCGGTTCCCGCCTGCCCCAGTGGCCCCACGCCGTGATGCTGGTGGCCGGCCTCAACGCCGCCCTCAAGATGCGCCTCCTGCCTGAGGATTCCCTGGAGGCCATGGACGACAAGCTCTTCCGCGTCCGGGTGAACGACACCGGCGGCGAAGCCTGCTTCACCTATTACGGCGGGCTCTTCCGTCCGGTCTTCCGGCCCGAGCGGGAACCGGACCTGGCCTTCGCGGCCAACCTGTCTTCCTACCTGCAGCTGATGACCCGGCAGGAAGACCCGGACACCCTGTTCTTCAACCGCGAGCTGTCCATCGAGGGCGACACCGAATTGGGCCTCGTGGTCAAGAACATGCTGGACGCCATCGACTGGCCTAAATTGCCCGCCCTGCCGTTCCAGCGTCCCTGACGTTGTTGGCGCCGGTGGCCGCCAGTTCCTCGATGTTCATGGAAATGACGGTCAGCACATCCTCGTTGGCCAGGGCAGTATCCATCCCGTCCAGGGTCAGGATATTGATGCCCCGCAGGTAGATGTTGATGTAGGGGCGCAGGCCGCCCCCCGGGTCCATGATCCGGCCCAGCAGGCTCGGATGTTCGTGGCCCAGGGCTTCCAGGGCCTCGGCAACGGTATCGCCGCTGACGGTCACTTCCTCGGCGCCCCGGGCATAGCCCCGCAAGAGGGCCGGGACGTGAATGCTTACTACGGGGTACTCGATCATGATGCACCTCCTTCCGCCGACCAGGAAATATTCACCTATTGTTTTGGTGTGACCGCTCCGGCAGTAGTCGAGTTCGCATTCCGAAAATAAAACGGGGAGCCGAAGCTCCCCGTTTTTCACGAAGCCTTGAAGGATCAGGACTTCTTCTGGGCGTCCAGGCGGAACTTCACGTAGCTGCCCGGAGCATCCTCGATGACCTTGAGGCCGCCATCGGACGGCTTGCGGGCGGGCACCTTCTCGGCGCCACCGGGCAGGCTGGTCACCCAGGACTGCCAGTGGGTCCACCAGGAACCGGCCTGCTGGGAGGCGCCGGCCAGGAAATCCTCCGGGCTTTCCGGCAGCTTGCCGTCGGTAGCGTCGTTGATCCAGTAGCCGTACTTGTTGGCCACCGGCGGATTGACGATGCCGGCGATGTGGCCGGAGCCGCCGAGGACGAACTTGGTCGGGCCGGAGGGCAGACGGGCACCCATGTAGGTGCTCTTCCACGGCGCGATGTGGTCCTCGATGGTGGAGATGAAGTAGCAGGGGGTCTTGACCTTGGTGATGTCGATCTTCACCCCGTTCAGGGTGATGCCGCCCTTGTCCTTCAGCTTGTTCGCCAGGTACATGTTGCGCAGGTAGAAGCTGTGCATGGCCGCCGGCATGCGGGTGGAGTCGGAGTTCCAGTACAGGAGGTCGAAGGGGAACGGATCCTTGCCCATCAGGTAGTTGTTCACCACGAAGGACCAGATCAGGTCGTTGGCCCGCAGCATGTTGAAGGTGCTGGCCATTTCGGAGCCCTCCAGGTAGCCGCGCTCGTTCATCTTCTTTTCGAGGCCGGCAACCGCATCCTCGTCCAGGAAGACGCCCAGTTCGCCCGGCTGGGAGAAGTCCAGCATGGTGGTGAAGAAGGTGGCGGAAGCGACCCGCTTGTCCTTCTGGGCGGCCATGTAGGCCAGGGTGGTCATGAGCAGCGTGCCGCCCAGGCAGTAGCCGGCCATGTCCACGGTGTCCTCGCCGGTGTGCTTGCACACCTGGTTCACCGCCTCCAGGGAGCCTTCCAGCAGGTAGTTCTCGAAGCTCTTCTCGGCCAGCTTCTCATCCGGGTTCACCCAGGACATGATGAAGGTGGTGTGCCCTTGGTCGGTGGCCCACTTCACGAAGGAGTTCTTCTCCCGCAGGTCCAGGATGTAGTACTTGTTGATCCAGGGCGGGACGATCAGGAAGGGACGCTTGTTCTGCTGCGGGGTGGTCGGCTCGTACTGGATGAGCTGGAACAGGTCGTTCTGGAAAATGACCTTGCCCGGGGTGGTGGCGACGTTGCGGCCCATCTCGAAGGCCGAGGTGTCGGTCATGCGGATGCGCAGCTGGCCGTCGCCGTTTTCCACGTCCTGGAGCAGGTTGTTGAGGCCCTTGATGAGGTTCTGGCCGTGGCTCTTCACCGTTTCCCGGAACACTTCCGGGTTGGTCAGGGCGAAGTTGGACGGGGACAGGGCGTCGATGTACTGGCGGGTGAAGAAATTCACCTTCTGCTGGGTGGCCTCGTCCAGGCCGTCGGTGGTGCTGACGGTGTCATGGATGTGGCGGGCGGCGATGAGGTAGGACTGTTTCATGAAGTCGAACAGGAAGTGCTGCTCCCAGTCCTCGTCCTTGAAGCGGTTGTCCCCCTTCTTGGGGGCGGCCACGGGGCTATCCACCGGCACGCCCATCATCTTCATCATGCTGTGCTGCCACAGGGAGAAGTAGTCCCACATCATGTTCATCTGGGTCTGGGCCAACTTGTACGGGTTGGCCAGGAGGCGCGAGGACAGGTCCATGAATGCCCGGGCGACGCCGAGTTCGTCGGAGGGCGCATGGACGCCGTCCGTGGCGTGCTTCTCCATGAACTGGGTGATCAGCCGCGAAGCCCGCTGGGCCACTTCGGCATAGGTCTTGGCCATCTCGGCCGGGTTGGGCAGGTTGATGGTCTGCTCCTCGATCTGTTGCGACATTTAGAGACTCCCTCGTCAATGTACTGCTGTTGGGTTATCGAAGTTCCGCGCATAGCGGAAAACGCCGTCGGCGCCGAGACTCCTCGACAGCCTGCCGGCCTTCTCAAGGTGGTTCAGATGTGCAATCGCCTCGCCCATGGCGAACATCATCTGATGGGTATCGAGGGCCCGCGGGAACAGCGTTGCGAGAACCTCGGCAGCGCTCTGCGGCGCCGTACATTTTTCTTCCAGTGCGCTCAGGCGATCATCGTGGTGCGCGCACAAGTCTTCAACCCGGGCCTGCACCCCGGTGAACGGTAATCCATGAGACGGCAAAACCAGGGTCTGGCCAGGGATTTCCCTAGCCATTCGCATCAGCGAATCCAGATACCAGCCCAGGGCATCGGCATCGGGGGTCGCCGCAAAGACACTGATATTTGTCGTTATTTTGGGCAACAGCATGTCGCCAGAAATTAACACGTCGAGTTCGCGACAGTAAAGGGCCGCATGTTCCGGCGCGTGGCCGTAACCGACCTTTATCTCCCACGAACGTCCATCGATCTCCAGGGTATCGCCGTCCATCAGGCGATGGTAGGTTTCGGGCAGCGACGGAACTGCCTGGCGGTAGCCGGAACCCCGCTTCTCGAACTTGCCCAGGTGCTCCCCATCCAATCCGTTCTGGCGGAACTGTTCCACCATGAACCGGGCGCCGTGGCCTCCCACCTCGTGCCACACCGCATGGGCGGTGAGGAACTCCCCGGTGGTCATATGGAGCGGCGCGCCGGTCCGTTCCATGAGCCAGGTGGCTAAACCCAGGTGGTCGGGATGGAAGTGGGTGACCACCAACCGGGTCACCGGCCCGTCCAGCTGATCGAAGACCTGCTCCCAGATTCCCCGGACCTCATCGCTGGGGAAGCCGGTGTCGACAATCGCCCAACCCTTGCCATCCCGGAGGAGCCAGAGGTTGATGTGGTCGAGTTGGAAAGGGAGGGGCATGCGGAGCCAGAAAACGCCGGGGGCGACTTCCTGAAGGGCAGCGGCCGCAGGCGGTTGGGCGTGAGGGTAATACACAGACATCGGCAGTCAAGGGAAGTTCGAAAGCGCACCTTACCATACGGTGTCGGATTGAAAACAGCCCTTCCTTCTGATTTACTTGGCGGCCATTCCAGGAGGAAACAACGTGACCCGCCAAGCCCCTACTTTCGGCATATCCGATCTGGCTAAGGAATTCGGCATTACCCCCCGAACCATCCGTTTCTGGGAGGACCAGGGCCTGCTCTCCCCCCAGCGGGAGGGCCGCAACCGGGTCTTTTCCCGCCGCGACCGAGCCCACTTGAAGATGGCCCTGAGGGGCAAGCGCCTCGGCCTGTCCCTGGCGGAAATCAAAGACCTGATCGGGATGTACGAAACCTCCCAGGACGAGACCCCCCAGCTCCAGGAATGCCTTCGGGTCCTGGACCGGCGCCGGGCCGCCCTGGAGCAGCAGCGGGAAGACATCGAAGCCATGCTGGCCGAGATCGACCAGTTCGAGCACCAGTGCAAGGTCGAGCTGGAACGGCGGGGCGCCCCCTTGAAAGACTGAGCCGGATTTTTTGCGAACTGCCGGTTGACGTTTACGTCAACGTAAATACAAAATGCCCCATCACGGAGACATTGAGCGACCATGACAAGAGTATCCGACCCCCACTTCGCCGAGCGCGTCCGGGAAAGCTTCGACCGCCAGCACGCCATGACCCTGATCCGGGCCGAGCTGCCCGTGGTGGAGCATGGCCGCACGGAAATCCACCTGCCCCATTGGGAGGGCGTGGAGCAGCAGCACGGCTACGTCCATGGCGGCGTGGTGGGCATGATCGCCGACTCCGCCGCCGGCTACGCGGCCATGACCACGGTGCCCCACAGTGCCTCGGTGCTCACCGTCGAATACAAGATGAACCTCATGGCCCCGGCCGACGGCGACAAGCTCATCGCCCGCGGCAAGGTGGTGCGGGCCGGCCGCACCCTGGTGGTGACCCAGGCGGAAGTGTTCGCCGTCCGGGACGGCAAGGAAACCCAGTGCGCACTCATGCAGCAGACCATCATGGTGATGCACGGCAAAACTGAAAAAACCGATAACTAGGAGACTAAACCCATGAATATCCCGAGCCTTGACTTCGCCCTGGGCGAAACCATCGACATGCTGCGCGACTCCGTCCGCGCCTTCGCCGACAAGGAGATCGCCCCCCGGGCCGCCGAAATCGACCGGGTGAACGAATTCCCGGCCGACCTGTGGAAGAAGTTCGGGGACATGGGCCTCCTCGGGATGACCGCCGGGGAGGAATACGGCGGCACCAACATGGGCTATCTGGCCCACATGGTGGCCATGGAGGAGATTTCCCGGGCCTCCGCCTCGGTGGGCCTCTCCTACGGCGCCCATTCCAACCTGTGCGTGAACCAGATCCGCCGCAACGGCACCCCGGCCCAGAAGGACAAGTACCTGCCCAAGCTCATCTCCGGCCAGCACGTCGGGGCGCTGGCCATGTCCGAGCCCAACGCCGGTTCCGACGTGGTGTCCATGAAGCTCAAGGCGGAGAAAAAGGGCGACCGCTACGTATTGAACGGCTCCAAGATGTGGATCACCAACGGCGGCGACGCCGACACCCTGGTGGTCTACGCCAAGACCGATCTGGCGGCCGGCCCCAAGGGGATGACCGCCTTCATCGTCGAGAAGGGCATGAAGGGCTTCACCTACGGCACCCACCTGGACAAGCTGGGCATGCGGGGCTCCAACACCTTTCCCCTCTTCTTCGACGACTGCGAGGTACCGGAGGAAAACGTCCTGGGCGGGGTCGGCAATGGGGTCAAGGTGCTGATGAGCGGCCTGGACTACGAGCGGGCCGTCCTCTGCGGCGGC
>JBLNBI010000087.1:0-3654 GCA_050259815.1 Actinomycetota bacterium
GGACATCTCGGAAGCGAGCCGGGAGCAGAGTTCGGGGATCGAGCAGGTGAGCCTGGCGGTGGCCCAGATGGACGAGGTGACCCAGCAGAATGCGGCCCTGGTGGAAGAGGCGGCGGCCGCCGCCGAAAGCCTCGAGCGCCAGGCCGGCACCCTAGCCAGGGCCGTGGCGGTATTCAGCCTGGAGGCCGGTAGGGACACCCGCGCGCCCCGTCAGCCGTCGAGCCCGCCGCCGCGCTCCAGGGCTGCCCTGGAGCACAAGGAGCCTGTTCGGCTTCGCCCCCAAAGCAAACCCAAAGCCCCGGCGGCTCCCGCCCCGGGTGACGAGTGGCAGGAGTTCTAAGACGGAATGAAAGATCTGCCTAAACCTTTGTCAGGCCGTCCGGCCTCTCCCTTGGGGCTCTCCAGTATCGGCGCTCCCCGGGACGGTATGGACCGGGAGTTTTCCTTTTCCTCCGCCGATTTCGAGCGGGTGCGCAAGCTCATCTACGAGCACGCCGGCATTTCCCTGTCTCCCATCAAGCAGGATATGGTCTATTCCCGCCTCGCCCGCCGCCTGCGCGCCACGGGGAAAAAATCCTTCGGGGAGTACCTGGACGGGCTGGAACGGGGCCACAGCGACGAGTGGGAGCGTTTCGTCAATTCCCTGACCACCAACCTTACGTCGTTCTTCCGGGAACCCCACCATTTCCCCATTTTTGCCGATCATCTTAAGAAGATCGGCGCCCGCCGCCCCATCCGGATTTGGTGTTGCGCCTCGTCCACCGGCGAGGAGCCCTATTCCATCGCCATGACGGTGATGGAAACCTTCGGGGCGGCCTCCCAGATTTCCATTTTGGCCTCCGACTTGGATACGAACGTCCTTGCCACCGCCCAGCAAGGGGTTTATCCCCTGGAGCGGGTGGAGAAAATGGAGCCGGAGCGCCTGCGGAAATTTTTCCTTAAAGGCGCGGGGACTCAGGAAGGAATGGTATCGGTGCGGCCGGAACTGCGGCGCATGATCGAATTCAAGCGCATCAACCTGCTGGAGCCCAACTGGCCGGTGCAAGGTCCGCTGGATGTGATTTTCTGCCGCAACGTCATGATCTATTTCGACAAGCCGACCCAGTACAAGATACTGTCCCGGTTCGTGCCGCTCCTCAACAGCGACGGACTGCTCTTCGCCGGCCATTCCGAGAGCTTTCTACACGCCTCGGACCTTTTCCGTTCCCTGGGCAAGACGGTCTACGCCCTGGCCCGCGGCGGCCAGAAGTAGAGGGCGCGTTGGAACACGCCTACGACGAGCACCTTGCCAGCAACCACTATCGGGACCGCCATTTCGATGCGGATGCCACAAAGATATTGCCGGGGGAGTACTTCGTCACCCAGAAGGACGAGGTGCTGGTGACGGTGCTGGGGTCCTGCGTCGCAGCGTGTATCCGGGATACCGATTCGGGGATCGGCGGCATGAACCATTTCATGCTGCCAGACGAGGGGGTGAAGGAGATGGTGAGCTCCTCCGCCCGTTACGGCACCTACGCCATGGAAATCCTGATCAACCATCTCCTCAAACTGGGCGCGCGACGCAATCGCCTGGAGGCTAAGGTCTTCGGGGGCGGCGCGGTGCTGGAGAGCCTGATCAACAGCAACGTGGGCGCAAGGAATGCCGAGTTCGTGCTCAATTATTTGAAGACAGAGAAGATTCCCGTGGTGGCCAAGGATCTTCTGGATTCCTATCCCCGCAAGGTTTATTACTTCCCCAAGGCGGGGCGGGTCCTGGTGAAGAAGCTGCATCGGGTCCACAACGACACCCTGTTCAGCCGCGAGCGGGAATACCGGGCACGACTGTCTGCGACGAAGGTGGAGGGCGACATTGAATTGTTCGTCTGATGCCTCGCCGGTGATTGGCGGCCCCATGAAGACCAAGGTTGTCGTCGTGGACGATTCAGCGGTCATGCGGGCCCTGTTGTCCGAGATGGTCAACGCCGCTCCCGACCTGGAGGTCGTGGGTACGGCGCCGGATGCCCATGCGGCAAGGGAATTGATCAAGTCCCTCAATCCCGACGTCCTTACCCTGGATGTCCACATGCCCAAGATGGACGGCCTGGAGTTCCTGGAGCGCCTCATGCGCCTGCGCCCCATGCCTGTCGTCATGGTTTCGTCCTATACCCAGGCCGGGTCGGAAACCACCTTGCGTGCCCTGGAACTCGGGGCGGTGGATTTCATCAGCAAGCCGAGGGCGGATAATCGGCAAAGTATCGAAGAATATGCGGACGAACTGGCGGACAAGATCCGGGCGGCCAAGGGCGCCAGATTACGCCGCCAGGCGCCCATCATCCCGGCAATCCGGACAGACAACGCAACAAAAGCGCCCCCAACCTTACGATCTGGCATGGTGAATAAAGTGATTTTTGTCGGCGCCTCCACGGGGGGCACGGAAGCCATCAAACAATTCCTCCTGGATATGCCGGCGGACTGCCCGCCCATACTCATCGTCCAGCACATGCCCGAGTCTTTCACCGCCTCCTTTGCGCGGCGGCTCGACAGCCTGTGCTCTCCGCGGGTGATCGAATCCCAGGGCAACGAGAGGATCGAGAACGGCACGGTTTATATCGCACCGGGGCATTCCCACATGCAGATCAAGAAAGTTGCCGGCGGCTACGCCACCGAACTCCTGGGGACGCCCCCGGTCAACCGGCACCGGCCGGCGGTGGATGTGCTGTTCGACTCGGCGGCAGACGTGGTGGGCAAGCAGGCCTTCGGCGTCATTCTCACGGGCATGGGGAAGGACGGTGCCCGGGGCCTGCTGCGCATGCGCCAGGCCGGTGCCCGCACCTTCGGCCAGGACGAGGCCAGCTGCGTGGTTTACGGAATGCCGCGAGAGGCTTTCCTTATCGGCGCAGTGGAGGAACAATACAGCCTTGAGGAGATCGGCCGCCGGGTGTTGGCAGCGGTCAATCGCTGAGCTTCGTCGGCAAAAGCCGATTCGGCGGGCGACGGTATAAACTACAAAACATCAGTGCAACAGAGGGAGTGCTCATGCAGACCAACGTCACCAAGGACGGCAACAAGGCCGTCATCAAGCTCTCCGGACGCTTCGATTTCAACACCCATCGCGATTTCCGTTCCGCCTACGAGCCTTTGGTCGCCGATACCTCCGTCCGGGAAGTCCGCGTCGATTTCGACGGCGTCGACTATCTCGACAGCTCCGCCCTCGGCATGCTCCTCATGCTCCGCGACAAAATGAACGGCGCCAGCAAGGAAGTCTCCCTTGGCAATGTCAAGGGCAACGTCAAGCAGGTCCTCGACATCGCCAATTTCAGCAAGCTCTTCAAAATCAGCTAAAGCTTCGCTCCCGGAGGTCGATATTTCCGGGATGGCGGGAGAGAGCAGATGAGCGGCATCGCATGGAAATTGCGCTTGGCCATGGCTGTATTGGCCGTGATCGTGGCGGTCGGTGTGGTTGTGGCACGGGAGGTCTTTGGGGGCGGGGCGGCTGGTTGGCTGGCGATTATGCTGGTTGCCGCTGCCGCTTTCGGGTTCATCAGCATCCTGCTCGAACGGGCCATCGCCCGGCCCCTGATCGGCCTGCGGCACATGCTCGAGCAAACCTACTCCGATGGTGATCTTACGCGACGGGCAGACGTTTCCGGGCGGGACGAAATCGCTGCCGTCGCG
>JBLNBI010000088.1:0-5869 GCA_050259815.1 Actinomycetota bacterium
AAGGCAAAAAGGAACAGGAAGATGATGAGCCGGAGGGCCCAGGTCAGAATCTTCATCGGGTAATTTGCATGAAAAAAGGCGGTGACTTTCGCCACCGCCCCGAATCTACCACATTGGGCTAATTCTCGCCTTAGCCGGCCTTATCCACCCGCTCGCGCAACTCCTTGCCGGCCTTGAAATGGGGAACCCATTTAGCCGGCACGCTGACCTTATCCCCGGACTTGGGGTTGCGGCCAGTGCGCGGCGGCCGATAGTTGAGGGCGAAGCTACCGAATCCGCGGATCTCGATGCGATCCCCGCGCACCAGGGCGCTGGACATCGCATCGAGAATCATCTTGACCGCAAAATCGGCATCCTTCGCCACCAACTGCGGGAAACGCTCCGCCAGTCGGGCGATGAGCTCGGATTTGGTCATGCTAAAGCCTTATTAGCCCTGCTGGTTCAGTTTTGCCTTGAGCAGCGCACCCAGGTTGGTGGTACCGGCGGCAGCGGAAGACTCGGCAGAGAACTTCTGCATGGCTTCGTGCTGCTCGGCCTGATCCTTGGCCTTGATGGACAGGTTGATGCCGCGGGTCTTGCGATCCACGTTGATGATCATGGCCTCAACCTCGTCGCCCACCTTCAGATGCTGGGACAGATCTTCGATGCGGTCGCGGGAGAACTCGGAAACACGCAGGTAGCCTTCGGTGTCGCCATCGGCGATGGCAATCACGGCACCCTTGGCGTCCACGCTCTTCACAGTGCCGCGCACGATACTGTTCTTCTCGTGGGTAGCGATGAAGTTGGTGTACGGGTCGCCTTCCATCTGCTTGATGCCGAGGGAGATACGCTCCTTCTCGACGTCGATGCCGAGCACGACAGCCTCGACTTCGTCGCCCTTCTTGAAGTTGCGGATGGCTTCCTCGCCGGACTGGCTCCAGGACAGGTCGGACAGGTGGACCAGGCCGTCGATGCCGCCGGGCAGGCCGATGAAGATGCCGAAGTCGGTGATGGACTTGATGGCACCGCGGACCTTGTCGCCCTTCTTGTGGTTCTGAGCGAACTCTTCCCACGGGTTCGGCAGGCACTGCTTCATGCCCAGGGAGATACGACGACGATCTTCGTCGATTTCGAGGATCATCACTTCGACCTCGTCACCCAGCTGGACAACCTTGGACGGATGGACGTTCTTGTTGGTCCAGTCCATTTCGGAGACGTGCACCAGGCCTTCGATGCCCTGCTCGATCTCGACGAAGGAACCGTAGTCGGTGAGGTTAGTGACCTTGCCGAACAGGCGGGTGCCGGACGGGTAGCGGCGAGCGATGCCGACCCACGGATCTTCACCCAGCTGCTTCAGGCCCAGGGAGACGCGGTTCTTCTCGGCGTCGAACTTGAGGATCTTGG
This sequence comes from Actinomycetota bacterium, assembly GCA_050259815.1. Taxonomy (GTDB): domain Bacteria; phylum Pseudomonadota; class Gammaproteobacteria; order Burkholderiales; family Rhodocyclaceae; genus JAGTRP01. The sequence goes on from JBLNBI010000088.1 coordinate 1,384, forward strand.
CGGTGACTTCGTCGCCCACGGCGAGGACTTCGCTCGGGTGACGGACGCGGCGCCAGGCCAGGTCGGTGATGTGCAGCAGGCCATCGATGCCGCCCAGGTCGACGAACGCACCGTAGTCGGTGATGTTCTTGACGATACCCTTGACGGTGGTACCTTCCTTGAGGTTCTCGAGGAGCTTCTCGCGCTCGACGTCAGCGGTGGCTTCCAGCACGGCACGGCGGGACAGCACGACGTTGTTGCGCTTGCGATCCAGCTTGATGACCTTGAATTCGAGGGTCTTGCCTTCGTACGGGGTAGTGTCCTTGACCGGACGCATGTCGACCAGGGAGCCCGGCAGGAAGGCACGGACGCCGTTGGACATGACGGTGAGGCCGCCCTTGACCTTGCCGGTGATGGTACCGGTGACCAGGGTGTTCTCGTTGAGGGCCTGCTCCAGGAAGTTCCAGGCGGCGATGCGCTTGGCGCGATCGCGGGACAGACGGGTGGCACCGTAGCCGTCTTCCAGCATTTCGATGGCGACCTGGACAAAATCGCCAATCTTGACTTCGACTTCACCCTGGTCGTTCAGGAACTCTTCCAGGGGAACATAGGATTCGGATTTCAGGCCGGCATTGACCACGACGAAATTGTGATCTACCTCCACCACCTCGGCGGTGATGACTTCGCCTTGACGCATTTCCTGGCGAGCCAGGGATTCTTCAAAAAGTTGAGCAAAAGATTCCATTACGGAGGGGACTTTCTTGCCGCGTTGCTGCGGCGGTTAGTTGAACAAGGTTGCCGGCGGGGAGCCGGCAACATCCATTGATCGTCCTTAGACAATCCTTACTGCAAAGCCGATTCACTCCAGGCCAACACCTGACCCACTGCCTGTTCGATGGAAAGCGGGGTGGTGTCGAGCAGAAGCGCATCCGCTCCCTGCTGCAGCGGCGCCACGCTCCGGCGGGAATCCCGCTCGTCGCGCTGGCGCAAGTCCAGCAGAAGGTCGTCGAGATTAGCAGAGAACCCTTTTTCCATCAACTGTTTATAGCGGCGTTCCGCCCTGACTTCGGCGCTGGCGGTCAGGAACACCTTGAGGGCGGCCGCGGGGAAGACCACCGAACCCATGTCACGGCCGTCGCCCACCAGCCCCGGCGCCCGGTTGAAGGCCCGCTGGCGGAAGAGGAGCGCGGTACGCACGGCCGGCAGGGCGGCCACTTTCGACGCTCCGGCGGAGATTTCCTCGGTACGGATGGCGTCACCCACATCCTCCCCGGAGAGGAGCACTGAATTCTCGCCGAAGACCACATCCAGCCTGGCGGCCACCGCGGCCACGCCGGCCTCGTCATCCCAAGCCACCCCGGCCCGCTGGGCCGCCAGGGCGGTAAGCCGGTACAGGGCGCCGGAATCCAGATAATGGAATCCCAGGGCAGCCGCCACCCGGGCCGCCACCGTCCCCTTGCCGGACGCTGACGGACCGTCGATGGCGATAACCGGCGCCGCTTTGGTCACGGAAGCGAAAGCCTGGAAATACTCGGGGAAAGTCTTGGCAACGCAGCCGGGATCATTAATGCGGACCGGCGTCCCGAAGGCGGCCAGGGAAAAGCACATGGCCATCCGGTGGTCGTCGTAGGTATCGATAGCGGCAGGGTGCAGGTCGGCGGGCGTCACCCGGATATAGTCGGCGCCCTCTTCCACCTCGGCCCCGAGCTTCCTCAATTCGGTGGCCATGGCGGCGATGCGGTCGGTTTCCTTGACCCGCCAACTGGCGATGTTGCGCAGGGTCGTGCTTCCCTTGGCGAAAAGGGCGGCGGTAGCCAGGGTCATGGCAGCATCGGGAATGTGGTTGCAGTCCAGGTCGATGCCCTTGAGCCCTCCTTCCGGCGCACGGGCTTCGATCCAGTTGGGTCCCAGGCTAATGACCGCCCCCATCTGGGCTAGGGCGTCGGCGAAGCGCACGTCCCCCTGGATGGAATCCTGCCCAACCCCTTCGACCCGCACCGGGCCGCCGCCGATGGCGCCCAGGGCCAGGAAATAGGAAGCGGATGAAGCGTCTCCCTCGACATAGACGGTTCCTGGCGAGCGATAGGCACTTCCCGCCGGGACAATGAACCGCTCCCAGCCGTCGCGCCGGACTTCGACGCCGAAGCGTTTCATGGTCGCCAGGGTGATCTCGATGTAGGGCTTGGAAATCAGCTCGCCCACCACCTCGACGGTAGTTTCGACACCGGTCAGGGGCAAGGCCATCAGGAGGCCGGTGAGGAACTGGCTGGAAACGTCACCCCGCACCTTCACCACGCCGCCGGGACGGATGGCCGCCGGCTTCAGATGCAGGGGCGGATAGCCCTCGTTGCCCAGATAAGTGATGTCGGCCCCCAGTTGGCGCAGACCGTCCACCAGGTCGCCGATGGGCCGCTCGTGCATACGCGCCACCCCCTTCAGGACGTAGTCGCCGCCGGCCAGGGCCAGCGCGGCAGTCAAGGGCCGGAAGGCGGTACCGGCATTGCCCAGAAAGAGCTCCGCCTGCCGAACGGGAAAACGTCCACCGCAGCCGGCAATGCGCCAGTTGTCTCCACCCAGATGCTTAACGCCGACGCCAAGGGCCTTCAGGGCATCGAGCATGCGTTCGGTGTCGTCGGAGGCCAGCAGGTCGCGCACCTCCGTCTCGCCATCGGCCAGGGCGGAAAGCAGGAGCACACGGTTGGAAATGCTCTTCGAGCCCGGCAGGCGGACGGTGCCGCTTGCCGACAGGACTTGGGGGAGATCGAGGAAATTCAAAACATCACCACGGGAAAATACTGGAATTAGGGAAAAACGGCGGCTTCCCGGAGGCTGGCGCCCTTGGCATCCTTGGCGGACAGCACGGGCGATTCGCCGATGGGCCAGGCAATGCCGATATCCGGATCGTTCCAGGCGATGCAGCGCTCATGTTCCGGATAGTAGAAATCGGTGGTCTTGTAGAGGAATTCCGCCGTCTCGGTCAGCACCAGAAAGCCGTGGGCAAACCCCGCCGGCACCCACAATTGGCACTTGTTCTCGGCCGACAGTTCGACACCCACATACTTCCCGAAGGTCGGCGAAGACTTGCGGATATCCACGGCCACATCGAACACGGCTCCCTGAACCACCCGCACCAGCTTTCCCTGGGCATGGTCGACCTGGTAATGCAGCCCCCGCAGCACATTCCGTGCGCTCTTGGAGTGGTTGTCCTGTACGAATTCCACATTGAGGCCGGTGACCTCGCGAAAGGCACGCTGGCTGTAGCTCTCGAAGAAGAATCCCCGGTCGTCCCCGAAGACCTTCGGCTCAAGGATCATTACCTCGGGAATGGCGGTCGGCGTGGCCTTCATCAGAACACCCGCTCCTTGAGAAGCCCCAACAGGTACTGGCCATAGGGATTCTTCAGCATCGGGCCGGCCAGGGTTTCCAGTTGCCCGGCGTCGATGTAGCCCATCCGGTAGGCGATTTCCTCCGGGCAGGCGACCTTCAGGCCCTGGCGCTTCTCGATGGTGGCGATGAACTGGCTGGCGTCCAGGAGGCTTTCGTGGGTGCCGGTATCGAGCCAGGCATAGCCCCGCCCCATGACCTCCACGTTGAGCGCCCCGGCCTCCAGGTACAGGCGGTTGATGTCGGTGATTTCCAGCTCCCCCCGGGCCGAGGGCTTCAGGTCCCGGGCGAAGTCGAGGACCCGGTGATCGTAGAAGTAGAGTCCGGTCACCGCGTAGTTGGATTTGGGGACCTTGGGCTTCTCTTCCAGGCTGATGGCCCGGCCTTCCGAATCGAACTCCACCACACCGTAGCGCTCGGGATCCTGGACGTGGTAGGCGAAGACCGTGGCCCCGCTTTCCTGCCGGCCGGCGGACTGCAGTGCCCCGGCGAATTCGTGGCCGTAGAAGATATTGTCCCCAAGCACCAGGGCACTGGGGTCGTTGCCCACGAAGTCCCGGCCGATGATGAAGGCCTGGGCGAGGCCATCCGGGCTGGGCTGCACGGCGTACTGGAGGTTCAACCCCCACTGGCTGCCGTCCCCGAGGAGCTGCTCGAAGCGCGGGGTGTCCTGGGGAGTGGAGATGATGAGGATGTCCCGGATCCCGGCGAGCATCAGGGTGCTCAGGGGATAGTAGATCATCGGCTTGTCGTGGATGGGCAGGAGCTGCTTGGAAACGGCCAGGTACTTAGTCCAACTTTTAACATGTCCACCCTGGCTTCAGCATCTGTGGCCAGATTGTGAAGGCCCTGTTTAATTATATTGACAGGATTCAGAAGATAAATAAGTTCGCGGATTGTATATTTAATTTCCTCTTCCTGTCTGTATTTATCTTGTTTCAGGTGCATGATGTACAAGACCAGTTCTGGATAATTGGAGATTTCTTTGTTTTCCATGTTGTGTAATTTAGATGGCTGAATTATTTTTCTTTCTGAAATATCTTATTGACAATCTTATTGCGCAATGGCTTTATGACCATTTTCTTCCGTACCAGAAACAAGAGAACACCCAGTAACAAGTAAA